>JAFXOC010000269.1 GCA_017529085.1 Selenomonadaceae bacterium
GATGTTTACTTGCAGCTTGGTTTCTCTCGTAATTTTAAGCGCCATAGCCATTTCAAGTATGTTCGACATCAATGAAACGGCGGTCAAAACAGGGCTTGACATAGGAAACGCCGCCGTATCCGAAAGCAGTTCCGCTTTGGAAGTGCTTTCAAACGACAGCATGGAAAAACTGGCAAAAGACAAATCCCACATGATTGAGCTTAGCTTAGAGAGCATCAAGCAAAACGTAACGACCGTTTCGAATCAAATGACGGATATTATGTCAAATCCGGAGAAATATCCTCATCGTTCCGTGGCGGAGCCGGATAAGAAGAACGCCGGCGCAATAGTTCCTCAACTTATGTATTCCGCAAGCGTGCAAAATCGCGCGTCGTTGTCGAATGAAATAGCGCGGGCGGCGAACATACAGGATTTTTTGACGCAAATGAACGCATCAAGTCCTGTTATAGCATCTTCTTATGTGGCTTCTAAGAACGGTTTCATCATAATGGCGGATAAAATTTCCGAGCGAAAGTTTGCAGAGGGTTCAAGCATTCCCGCCCCTTATGAGGCTTTTGCCCGTCCATGGTACAAAAAAGCCTTGGCGGAAAATCGTTTGATATTCACGGATGTGGTAAACGACATTCACGGCGGCGGACTGTGTATTATCTGCGCCGCTCCATATAAAGCCAACGGCGAATTTGCCGGCGTGGTCGGTATGGGCTCGTACCTTCGGGAAATCAATCAAATTGTTTTAGATACGAAAGTGGGCAATACGGGCTTTGGCTTTGTGCTGAATCAAAACGGAACTATTCTTTTTTCGCCTATAAACGGGGGAATATTTGCTGCGGATGCTAATGTCGATTTAAGACATGCGGAAGAATCCACCATAGCGGAAATGGCGAATCGAATGGTTGCGGGGGAAACAGGGCATTTGCCGGTAACTGTCGGAAGCCATAATTATTACGTCGCCTATGCGCCTATGCCGGATCTTGGCTGGAGTTTCGGCATAATGATAGAAGAAGACGAGGCTATGGCTTTTGTGACTAAAAGTCGTAATGCAATACAAGGCGAAGTCGGTAATTTAACGGCGGACATGGATAAGCAATTAGACCGCGCCATACTGTATATAACGCTTATCGTTCTCGCTTTTATAGCTTTGGTTTCATATATCGCCTATCGTATGGCGGGCAGTTTCGTGCGTCCGATTCGGCAACTCACCAACGGCGTGCAAAATATTGTCGTTGAAATTAACGAGAATAAAAACAAAAAAGAGTTCACTATTGAAAATAAACTGGATATAAAAACCGGCGATGAAATCGAAGATTTAGCCTCGTCTTTCAATATTATGACGGACGAGCTTCAAACGTATATGCGAAATCTCAAAACCGTAACGGCGGAAAGAGAGCGTATCGCAACCGAGCTTTCCGTCGCCGCCAATATTCAGGAAAGTATGTTGCCTAAAATCGCCCCTGCGTTTCCGCAAAGGACGGATTTTGATATTTACGCGACTATGGATCCCGCAAAAGAGGTGGGCGGGGATTTCTACGATTTTTATCTTTTGGACAAAAATCATCTTTTTGTCGTCGTTGCGGACGTGTCGGGCAAAGGCGTTGCGGCTGCTCTCTTTATGGTTATCGTTAAGATTATATTGAAGAATTTTGCGCTGACGAGGGGACTTACAAGCGAGCTTTCGTCGGTGGTAAGCGCCGCTAACGATCAACTTTATCAAAACAACGACGCTATGATGTTTGTAACCGCATTTGTGGGAATACTTGATCTTGACACGGGCAAATTCTCCTTTGTAAATGCGGGTCACAA
>JAFXOC010000034.1 GCA_017529085.1 Selenomonadaceae bacterium
GCATATTCTCGTTTACGGAAGATTGATGTTCCGCTAAAATTAGAAATTTATCCTCAATAACGCAACTTATGTCGTTTTTCTGAGCGTCAAAAAATTCGCCCGACAAGGTTGTGATGTCAAGGAGGCTGGTGTCTTTGTAATCGGTGCCCAAAATAGCGTTGCATAAAGATAGAAGTCTTACTTTATCCTTAAAGTAGTGGCGAAATACAGAATCGCGATATTGGTTACTGCCTTTCGCCGCAGGCGTTAAGTTTGGCATAGAATCCCCTGCCTTTTGTGGATGACTTTAATATTTGCCTTTATTATAAGGTAAATTGAGATAAAAAACAAGTTGGATTGGAAAAGTGTGGTGGTTTGAAAATTGGAAGTTTGCTAAAAAAGATTAACAGTTAAGAATTAAAGGAGATATTGACAAATGCAAAGCAATAAAAAATGGATTATAGCTTTTCTGGTTTTTGCGCTGCTTATTCTTGGCGGCATAGGCGGATATATATATTATATCAGGACTCCTCAATATTCCTTAAAACTCATTCAAGAAGCGGTGCAAGAACATAATTGGCAGAAGTTTAGCCGTCACGTTGATGTTAAAAGCGTTACCGAATCGGCATTTGACGATTTGATTGCGGCCGCTACGGAAAAAGATAAATCCATGGACGATGATACAAAAAATCTTGCCGCGGGATTTGCCCAAATGTTAAAGCCGGTGTTTGTAAACGCTTTTGAAGAAGGCATAAAGAAGTATGTCGAAACCGGCAATTTGAACGAACAGCAAAAACAAGAACCGGCAAAAGACGCTTCGGAAGACATGAAAAATCAGGCGGCGAATAATTGGATAAAGAACAGCAGAGCGGGCGAATCGAAGTTTACCGGCATAAAGGGAACCGTTAAAGAAGGCTCCGTTGCAACCGTAATTCTTGGATTGCGCGATGAAAAGCTAAAAGCCGATTATGAAATCAAACTGTTTATGAATCAGTTGGAAGACGGCACTTGGCGTTTAACCAAAATTTCAAATATCAAGGAATTTTTTAAATCCGTAGAAACTGCCAAAAATAAAGAAGTGGACAGGTTAAACAAGCCTATTCGGGCGGAACTTGATAAAGCCGTTCAAATCGGAGAGATGACGGCAAGCGTAAGACAAGAAGACCCGTTTGGATTTTCGCAACGGTTGATTTTAAAGGCAGATTATAAAGTTACCTCTGAAAAACCGCTTGCAAGTTTTAGCGGAGAGATCACAATGACAAGTCCGACCGATAAAACCAAAACCATGCGTTTTGACTACGAATTGGAAGAGACGGGTGACAATAAATTATCCTTATCAAAAGAGCTGAACCCGTTTATTTCCGAAGAAAAAGAAATAGCAAAGCAAAACGCAAAAGGGTATACGTTTGAAACCGTCGTGACGGGAGTAAAGTATAAGGACGGTACATCGGTCGAGTTGTTGACGGAGTTGCCGGAATAAGCGTAAATTTGCGGATACGATGGCGAGGTAAAGAGAGTTTCATTCCAATTCCAAAGTTGTCATGGTAGGCGATGAGATGATTGAAATTGCTGTGAGTATAAAGCGATGAAGGGAGTTTTTCTTTGTGGGCGTACTTATTCTTAGTTTTATATTTTTACCGCTTTTGTTTTGCGCTGTACTAATAGTCCTAATGGTACCCCTATGGGAAAAAGTCGTTGATTTTCTAAATACGGTTATGGATTACGTTTTGCCCAGCTCTGATAAAAAAACAAAAACAAGCGTTAAATCTGTAAAGAAAAATTTATCGAAAACTTCAGACTCTACGGCTGCGCCAAAGAAAAAACTTCCATTTTGGATGCAGATACAGCGTGTCTCTCCTTACAAGAAAAAAACAGCGTTAAGATGGTGTTTGTTA
>JAFXOC010000270.1 GCA_017529085.1 Selenomonadaceae bacterium
ATAATGTCTCCTATAAAATAGTAGGAAACCACGCTTCCCAAAAGCACCGCCAGCAAACTTCTTATTATTCTGTAACGAAGCTCTTCCAAATGCTTAACAAGGCTCATATTCCCCTCGTCAACATTTTCTTCTTCGCTCTCGGAAAGTTCCTTCCCCGCGTCCTCGGAAACTGCCTTCTCCTCATCATCGGGAATTTCGTTCTCCGTATTAACAGCATCCTTGGCGACTACATTTTTTTCCGTCTCGCTCATTTTTTCTCGGTCACGGTCGCATCCGCAATCAATTTCGCATCTTCCGTCACGTTCTTTGGCTCTTCTTCCTTATTCGCATTCTTAAACTCTCTTATGCTCTTGCCTAAAGCCTTGCCAACGTCCGGCAACTTCCCCGGTCCAAACAACACCAACCCTATCACCAATATTATCAAAAGCTCCGGCACGCCTAATCCAAACATCACTTTTCACCTTTCTTCATTAGTTGGGGCTTCGCCCCAAACCCCACAAGGGGCGCTGCCCCTTGACCCTGCCAAAGGAGCTTCGCCCCTCTGGACTCCCAAGTATTTTATTTGTTGTTTTCCTCTGTTTTCATTTTCTCTATTTCTTGTTGTACGCTTTCCTTTGTCGGCGGGGTATATCCGTTGGCTTTTTCGGATAGTTTCACCACATCGACTTCCTGCGGTTCTTCCGCCGTTTCCTTTTTGTTTAAGTCAACGGTTTCCACTTTAACCTCCGCTTTTACTTCCGTCTGCGCAATTTCGTCTGTAAAAGGCTCTGGTTTTTCCGTCTTTTTTCCGTGAGTTTCCGCCATTGTTCTTGCGGGCGTATCGTCCGGCGCGTTTAATATGTTTTGAAAAGCGTTGGAGGCTTTTCTGAACTCTCTGATGCCTTTTCCCACAGCTCGCCCTATCTCCGGCAATTTGCTTGGTCCAAACACCACAAGCCCTACCACCAATATCAATATAAATTCGGGTATTCCTATCCCAAACATAGTTTCTCCTTTTTTTAAAAATTTCTTTCTCCGATAAAATCGGCTATCATGAAGAAAGATTTTTTTACTTCCTTCGGGATTGTATCGGGCAGCACATCTCTAGCCTCGTTCAAGAATCTTGCGGCTTCTTTTTTTGCAAATTCGATGCCGCCGCTCTTTTGCACAATCTCGATGGCGCGTTCCGCCATTTCGATTGTTTGATGCCTATCCGTCACAATAGCCGCCAATTCGCCGGAGCGTTCGCTGTTGTTTAAAGCGTATATCACAGGAAGCGTTACAATCCCCGACACCAAATCGTTCGCCGCAGGTTTTCCCAAAGATTCCGACGTTTCCTCCATATCTAAAACGTCGTCCGTCACTTGAAAAGCCATTCCTATGGCGTGACCATATGCGGCAAAGGCCTCTTGTTCGGATTTTGTAATGCCTGCAACAAAACCGCCCAATTCAGTCGCCACTTCTAAGAAATCCGCAGTCTTTCGTTTTATTCTTTCATAATACACGTTGACGTCCTTTAGGGCTATATATGCCCTCGTATCCTGCAAAATTTCCCCTTCAGCCAAATTGCTTATTAAATCCGATATGCGATAATTCACATACGGGTCATAATGTTCCTTCGCAATAAAGCTGAAAGCTTTAGCGAAAAGATAATCCCCGCCCAATATGGCTATTTGATTGTTCCATTTCGCATTAAGCGTAGCCACGCCACGCCTCGTATCAGCTCCGTCTATCACATCATCATGGGCAAGTGTTGCCGTGTGGATAAGTTCGAGCGCAGTTGCAAGCGGCAAAATTTTTTCCCTGGAATAATTTTGCCCCGCTCTGGCGGACAAAAGCGCGAGCGCCGGGCGAAGCCTTTTGCCTCCCGCCAACGTCACATGCCGCGCTATTTCGTTTATACTTTCTTCCGTTGATTTTGTGGCGTTAAGAAGCATATTTTCAAGGAGCGACAAATCTTCCTTGATAAGTTCAAACATCGCCTTAGACAAATCTATCACCTACAAATTTTTCATTCATAAAGCCTATTTTACTTCAAGAAAGATAATTTGTCACGAAAAATAAAAAAAAGAAAACGACTATGATTTCTCATAGCCGCTTCTTATTATATTACATGACGCGTCTTGCGCCAATATACGTGCTAATCCAATATCCTCGGTTTAAAGTGTCGGTCGTCACGCCGCGACTGGAGCTTGCGTGTATAAACCTATCTCCTCCCAAGGAAATGCCTACGTGGCTCGGCCCGTAGGTGTATGTGGTAAAGAAAACCAAATCCCCTGCGCGAAGTTCGCTCTTTTCTACGGGAGTTCCCACTTCATACTGTACATCCGCCGTACGCGGCAACGAAATTCCCGCGTTCCTAAAGACGTACATGACGAATCCCGAACAATCAAATCCACTTGGCGTCGAGCCTCCGAAAACGTAAGGAGTACCCATGTACGCCATAGCGTTTTGGATTACGCGACGAGAGATGTAATTGGAGCCGCGACTTATTTGCGGTAAACTCTTACCCAAAAGCGCTCTGTAGGTGCTTTCTCCGACCAAACCGTCCGCCTCAAGACCGCGCGATGCTTGAAAGTCTTTAACAGCCGCTTCGGTTGCGGGACCATAATCCCCGTCCGCCTCCAAATCATAACCCAATTCCGCAAGTTGCCCCTGAATTTCAGCGACTTCGCTTCCTTGATCGCCCAAACGAATTGCCGAAGCATCCGCCATGGACGCGCTAAACAAACATACAAAAGATAAAACAAAAATCTTGACCCAATTATTCAAAAGTTATTCTCCTTTCCGACTGTGCGCTTCTGCTGCAACGACCGGCCCCCTTTCAAAACTTAATCCAACGTTTTTTGCTTTCTTACGAATATTTTTAACAAAAAATATTCAAAGCTAGAAACGCTCTATACAAAGCCATAAGGCTTAGTATTCATAAACTCTTGAGCAGCTCATAAGCCGAGTTCTGTATTTGGCAATCATTTATCTAGACCGAAGGTTGCCCTCCGGCTCAAGCGACACAACCCGAAAGGTAGCAGGGCGCATTATCCCTTTCCTATTTGGTCTTGCTCCGCGCAAGGTTTACCTAAGCCGACCGGTTACCCGACCGCTGGTGAGCTCTTACCTCGCCTTTCCACCCTTGCCCTAAACTATGGCGACAAAAATATTTATGCTTGATTTTGTTTCCCCGCCCGAAGGGCGGGGAAACAAAACATAAAATTCATTGTCGTTGACCATATTTAAGGCGGTCTAAGTCTCTATAGCACTATCTCTGGGGTCACCCCCGCCGGACGTTATCCGGTGCGCTGCCCTGTGGAGCTCGGACTTTCCTCATCGGCGAACCGACGCGATTGCCTGCGCTACTCAAGCGTGATAACAATATATGGTAAAAAAATTTTAGCTAAATACAAGTTATAGTACTGGCATTTAATACGAAGTTATTCTATAATATGTGTATGATATTTATATGAAATATAAATGATATTTACATGAAAGGAAGAATTTTTTATGTCTACACCACATATTGCGGCGAAAAACGGAGAGATTGCGGAGCGCATATTATTGCCCGGCGACCCGCTTCGCGCAAAATTTATCGCGGAGAATTTTTTGGAAGATGCAAAACTTTATACCGACATCAGAAATATTTTGGGATATACGGGCAAATATAAAGGAGTTCCCGTATCGGTACAGGGTACGGGAATGGGAATGCCATCCATATCGATTTACGCTCACGAATTAATTAAAGAATACGGGGTAAAAAAACTCATTCGAGTGGGTACTTGCGGAGGAATGCACAAAGACGTAAAACTTCGCGATATGCTGATTGCAGAAGCTGCTTCAACGGATTCTTCCATGATAAAAAATATTTTCGGCGGCTCCATAAACTTTGCCCCTATAGCTGATTTTGCCCTCTTGGAAAAAGCCGTCGCCACAGCGAGAAAATTAAACCTTCCCGTAAAAGTCGGCAACGTTATATCAGTCGATAGATTCTACGATGAAGAAATCAATAACGATAAACTTATAAAATACGGAATATTAGCCGTAGAAATGGAAACAGCGGCGCTTTATACGATTGCGGCGGAATTTCATGTAAACGCTTTAGCTATATTTACCGTCAGCGATCATTTATTGACAAAAGAGGCCTGTACGCCCGAAGAACGTCAGACCACTTTTAACGATATGGTTAAAATTGCGCTGGAAACCATTGTGGAATAAAAAAGACCTGCTTATACATTCAAAAGTATAAGCAGGTCTCAGACTGTAGACAAATCAATAAATATTGTGCTCTTCACGGCTCTCCCTCCGCCCTTCGGGCACCTCCCTCTAGGAGGGAGGCACTCAAATTACCGCTTTTGAAGTGGTAAACTAAAATTGGACATGAGGGGGTACTTTTTTAGACATAAGATGTATAATAATAAAACAGAAAAAATACATTTATGGACAAAGAGTGGAAATTAGTGAACAAG
>JAFXOC010000271.1 GCA_017529085.1 Selenomonadaceae bacterium
ATAACGGGCGGCAATTTGAACGACGCCGTAAACGACGGCATCGCCAAAGGTTATACCGAAGGCTATCTTCGTAAATCCGTCGTGGGCGAACCGCTTTTCAACAGAGTTAATACCAAAAACAACACGCCGGGCGTTATCTATACCGAAATCGTGCCGGGGGATAAGCTTGACATCACCATTGCTCCCAAGGGTTTTGGTTCAGAGAATAAATCGGGGATTAAAATGCTCGTTCCCGCAGATGGCGTCGAAGGCGTCAAGAAAGCCGTTATGGATATAATCTTACACGCCAGCATGAATCCTTGCCCGCCTATCGTTGTGGGCGTAGGTATCGGCGGCACAATGGACAGAGCCGCGCTTATGTCCAAAAAAGCGCTTACCCGTTCCATTGAAGAGCGCAACCCAATGCCCGAATACGCAAAACTTGAAGAAGAACTCCTTGAGCTTATAAATAAAACCGGTATCGGTCCGCAGCTTGGCGGCACGACTACCGCCCTTGGGGTAAACATCGAATGGGGTCCCACTCACATAGCAGGGCTTCCCGTTGCCGTAACAATCTGTTGCCACGCTATGCGTCATTCGCATCGCGAGCTTTAAAAAGGGGGACTTTCGATGGCTGAAACAATAAGAATAAAAACTCCTTTCACCGAGGAGGATTCAAGAAAGCTTAAAGCAGGCGATTCGGTGCTTATCACGGGAGAGATTATCTCCGCCCGCGACGCCGCCCATAAAGCTATGACGGAAGCCCTTGCGAGAGGCGAAAAACTTCCCGTTGATTGGAACAACCAGATGGTTTACTACCTTGGTCCTACTCCAGCAAAACCGGGCGACCCCATCGGCTCTTGCGGTCCCACCACTTCGGGACGTATGGACGCGTACACTCCGACCATGCTTGATCAGGGCATCAAGGGCATGATTGGCAAGGGTTCGCGTACCAAAGAAGTAGTTGACGCCATGAAGAAACACGGCGTAACGTATTTTGCGGCGGTAGGCGGCGCGGCGGCGTTAATTGCAAAATCCGTAAAAAAATACGAAGTTTTGGCGTATCCAGAACTTGGTCCCGAGGCCGTGGCGCGTCTTACGGTTGAGGATTTCCCCGCCATAGTCGTTATCGACTGCGAAGGCAACAGCCTTTACGAGACCAATCAGGAAAAATACAGAACCCTTGAGGGATATTAAGTATAGTAAGCGACGATGAGTTTTACATTTGCCCGCCGAAGGGCGGGTAAATCAAGCACAATTATTTTTGTCGTTACTAAAATTTAGGAGGTTCTTATGAACACAGCATTTTACCTGCGCAGATTGCACTCCTTGGCGGGTCTCATTTGCCTTGGCGCAGTGCTTTTTGAGCATATCTTTACAAATTCGATGGCGCTTGGCGGCGCTAAGGCGTTAGACGGCGCGCTTGCCATGATGGAGCTTATTCCCCCGCCTATTTTCCTCGCGCTTGAGATCGGCGCCATCGGCGTTCCCCTTCTCTTCCACGGGATTTACGGCATTTACATCGCACTTGAGGCGAACAACAACCCCGGTCGTTTCGGATATACCCGCAACTGGTGTTTCGCACTTCAAAGATGGACGGCTTGGTTCCTCGTTTTCTTCCTTATCTGGCACATCGGTTATCTCCGCATCTTTGAAAAGGGAATGAACGGCACCCATATTTCCTACGACCTCTTGCAGAGTCTTTTTGTGGGCAGTCCCATAACCGCTTGCCTTTACGTCTTGGGTATGTTTGCGGCGATTTTCCACTTCTGCAACGGTATTACCACGTTCTGCATGACTTGGGGCATTACGAAAGGTCCCCGTTCGCAGAAAGTGGTCAGCGTTCTTTCCATGCTGCTCTGCGCCGGGCTTTGCCTTGTGACCCTTGCGTTTATGTCCAGCTATTTCTTGATGGTTTAAAGGAGAGTAGAATATGGCTAAAGCAGAAAAACGCGTCATTGTCGTAGGCGGCGGCTTGTCCGGGCTTATGGCGACGATTAAGATAGTTGAAGACGGCGGCGTTGTGGATCTTTTCTCCTACTGCCCCGTGAAACGCTCCCACTCCCTTTGCGCCCAGGGCGGCATCAACGCCTGCATGGACACCAAAGGTGAGAAGGACAGCGTATACGAACATTTTGACGATACCGTTTACGGCGGCGACTTCTTGGCGGACCAACTTGCGGTTAAAGGCATGGTCGAGGCTGCGCCTAAAATCATAAAGATGTTTGACCGCATGGGCGTTCCTTTTACCCGCACCCCCGAAGGTACGTTAGACCTCAGAAACTTCGGCGGACAGAAGAACAAACGCACCGTGTTCGCGGGTTCCACCACGGGGCAGCAGCTTTTGTACGCCCTTGACGAGCAGGTTCGCAAATGGGAAGTCAAAGGCAAAGTTAAGAAATACGAGTTCTGGGAATTTTTGAGAGCGATAAAGAATAAGGACGGCATTGTTCGCGGCAT
>JAFXOC010000272.1 GCA_017529085.1 Selenomonadaceae bacterium
GTCGGGGTTATGGGAGACGGGCGCACGTACGATTATGCGATAGCGCTTCGCGCGGTTGAAACGGGCGACTTTATGACGGCGAAAAGCGCATATCTTCCGTGGGAAGTTCTCGCAAAAGTTACAACCCGTATAGTAAACGAAGTAAAAGGTGTAAACCGAGTATTTTATGATTGCACGGGAAAACCGCCCGGGACGATAGAATTCGAATAAAATAAAAAAGCCCGCCTTTAGCTAAACAGCTAGGCGGGCTTTTGTTTGTTTTTTTTTGGAAAGCGCATTTCTTATCAGATCCATCGGTATCATGGTGAAAGATAACGCGATTAGGAGCAGCCACCCTGTCACGCCAAAGGGAGTGCAGCTAAACATCTTGCTGATTGCGGATAACCCAATCAGTTCCGCGTTTACTATAGCCGCAACGACAAGCGCGATAACGAGCCAGATTTTGACAAAGCCTATGTTGTCGCCTATGCCCTTTAGAATATCAAATCCCGTGCTTCTTACGTTAAATCCGTTCATAAGCGCGGCGAAGATAAAGAGGGCAAAGTATGAGGTGTACAGTTCTTCCTGACTGTTGAAGAAGGAGGCGAAAACCGGAAGTTTTAAGTAGCAGAAGCTTAAAACCACAAGCCATAGCGCCATAAAGAGTATTTGACTTGCCATTGATCTTGAGATAATGCTCTCGTCTCTTCTTCTTGGGGGTTCCTTCATATAATCTAAAAGCGCGGGTTCGTTGCACAGCATTAACGCGCCCAAACTGTCCATTACAAGGTTGACAAAGAGAAGGTGCGTAACCTTTAAAGGCTCTATAATGCCGAAGAAGGGACTTATTGCGCTGACCACAACCGCCGCGACATTTATCATAAGCTGGAAGCGGCAGAATTTTAATATATTGTGGTAAATTGTGCGACCATACAGCACTGCGTCTTTTATTGAGCGGAAGTTGTCGTCCAAGATAACGATTTCGCCGGCTTCCTTCGCCGCTTCCGTGCCGCTGCCCATCGCAAAACCTACGTCCGCGCGTTTTAACGCGGGGGAATCGTTTACGCCGTCGCCTGTCATGCCGACCACTAAATTGAGTTCTTGGCAAAGCCGAACCATGCGGGATTTATCCGTTGGAAGCGCTCTTGAAATAACGCGAATATCTCTTATAATCGCCTTTATCTCATCGTCCGTCATGGTGGTAAGTTCGCTCGAATCAAGCACCCTATCGGTTTCGGCTCGGATTAACCCCGCATCTTTTGCGATAGCGACGGCGGTTTCTTTCCGGTCGCCGGTTATCATTACAACTTGAATGCCTGCGTCCTGCACGTCTTTGATAGCGTCTCTCGCTTCTTTTCGGACATCGTCTCTAATCGCCACAAAGCCGATAATGGTGGAGTCGGCGTTAATCTTGCTCTCCGTCATAGCGGAGCCCGAATAGGAGAAGGCGATAATTCTCATGGCGCGGCTTGCGTAATCGTTGATTTTGCCGTTAATAAGCGCGGTATCAACGGCTATGGTTTTGCCCGCCGTATCTATGCCTTTTAAGTTCCCCGAAGCCATGAGCCTTTCGGGCGCGCCTTTATAGAATACCTTGTTTTCTTCCTTGATAAACGCCTGACTGAATTTATTGGTGGAGTTAAAGCCCTGTTTCTCGGAAACCGTATATTTATGCTCGAGAGAATGATAATTTTCCTCTCCCAAAAATCTCATCAGCGACTGATCCGTCGCGTTGCCGCCTATTACGTTATGATTGGAGTCAAACTGCGACGCGCTGTTTTTGCCGATGGCTATATCCAAAAGCCGTCTTATCTCGCTGTAATTCTTTAAATCCGAAGGCTCGATAACCTTTCCGTCGGCGGATAAAAATTCCACCACTTCAAGCTGACCTTTGGTAATGGTGCCCGTCTTATCGCTAAAGAGAATGTTTAAAGACCCCGCTGTTTCAATACCGATAGCCTTTCTCACCAAAACGTTGTGGGCGAGCATTTTGCCGGTGTTCTGCATAAGCACCAGAGAAATCATCAGAGGCAAGCCTTCCGGCACGGCGCAGACAACTATCAAAATGGCGAGGGATACCGCTGTTATTACGTTATTTAAAATTGCAAGCCATCCTTGAGCAAAATATTCTGCAAATCCCCCCGCTTGTACTATAAAGTACGCCATGTATAAAACTACGATAATGACTGCGGAAGCGTAACCGAAACGCGAAATTTGATCCGCCAATTTGCTTAACTTAACTTTTAACGGCGAATCCACATCCGCTTCGTTCATTTCGGAAGCCATCTTGCCCATAAGAGTCTCAACGCCGACCTTATGCACATCTAAAACGGCTTCGCCGTCAAAGACCACCGCGCCCCTAAAGAGTATATGTTTCCCCGTAATATCGTTGCCCGTTAAATTCTCGGGGAACTCAATCTTACCTTCGGCGGGACTCTTTGGGCATTCCTCAACCTCGCCGTTCAACGCGGAATTGTTTACCTTTAAATTACCGTGAATTATAATGCCGTCTGCGGGAATTTTGTCCCCCGCCTGCAACAATACTTTATCGCCGACTACGATATCGTCGATTTCAACCTGCGCCAAAACACCGTCTCGATAAACCTTAACGACATCTTTTTTTATGCTGCTCTTTAACTCGCGATATTTTGTATCGCTGGCAACCCCTGTCTTAGCCGTGACAAACGCCACGATTAACACGGCGACAATCGTGCCCACAGGCTCGTAAATCTCCGCCTGCCCCAAAGCGTACATCACAAGCATAATCGCCACGATGACAAGCAGTATCCGAATCATGGGATCGTTAAAAGTTTCCTTAAACTCGTCCCAAAAAGTCGTAGGCTCCGAATCGGGAATTACATTATCTCCGTACTTTTTGCGCGATTCCTCAACCTCCGCCTTGCTTAAACCCGTAAATTCCATCTTTTCTCCCCTTTCTTTGTTGGGACTCTGTCCCAAACCCTGCAAGGGACTCTGTCCCTTGACCCTGCCAAAGGGCTTAGCCCTCTGGACTCCCGGGTGTTTTTGAAGTTTAACTTAATCTATGAAAGTTATATTAGACCCTCTGGTATTATAAAATAAAAAATGTACCCATGCAAATTTTTTTTGCATGGGTACATATATATTACACATTTACGCCGAAGTTTTTACCGAGCGCCGCCAAGCCGCCGCTAAAGCCGCTGCCTATGGCGTTGAATTTCCATTCGCCGCTGTGACGATAAAGCTCGCCGACTATGATTGCGGTTTCAACGGAGAAATCCTCGCCTAAATCGTAACGAATGAGCTCTTTATTGTTAGCCTCGTCAACAATTCTGATAAATGCGTTGCTGACCTGACCAAAGTTTTGCTTTCTTGTATCTGCTTCGTGAATGGTGACGGTAAAGTCGATTTTTTCAATGTTCGCGGGGACTTTCGAAAGGTCGATTTTAACCTCCTCATCGTCGCCGTCGCCCGCGCCTGTGAGGTTGTCGCCCAAATGCTCCACGGAACCGGATTTATGCTTTAAGTTGTTGTAGAACACAAAATCCTCATCGGAAGTCACCTTGCCGTTTGCTCCCAAAAGAAACGCCGCCGCGTCAAGGTCAAAGTCAAAACCGCCGTCGTATTTGTTGGTGTCCCAACCAAGCCCTACCAAAATCTTTGATAACCCGGGATTGCCTTTAGTGAGATCGACTTTCTGTCCTTTAGATAAACTGACTGCCATTAAATATTCCTCCTTTAGGTATTGCGTTGATTTTAAATTTACATAATATTCAATTCAATACAAGATAAAAAATTCCTGCTAATTTTCAAACAAACATATCAAAATTTTTCGCCACAAACTGTTAATTTTATGCTACAATAACAGGGCGTCTCTAAAAACTTACTTTTGATAGCTCCCCGCCCCTTCGGGGTGGGGAGCTATCAGGGAAATTTAATGGTTGTTAGAGAATGCCCACAAGCAGTATTATTTTGAAAGAAGGACTCTGTTTGAAACATCTCTTGTTTTTCTTGGTATTAATAAGCGCGTTTTCGTGTGCTATTCTCTTTTTAGGCGAAAAAATGGATATTTTCGCTTTAAACGAAATTCCGCTTAACCCGCGTTTTGAGAAAAATCGCGACGGCGTATTGGAACTTTCTTGGGATAAGCTGGATTATCCCGTATTATATAAAATCGAAACCTTTCAAAAAACCACGGGCGTTTTGGAGGAAACGGAAAAATATCGTTCCCTTCACGTTTTTTTTACGCATGAAAATAAAGCGATAATTGAGAGCGCGTCGCTTCCGCTTTTTTATCGTGTAACGGCTTACGGTATTTTCGGCAGGGTGCAGGGTCCTTCGGATAAGATAGACAATCCCTTATTCCCGTCGCTCATTCGACCTATCCCGATATATAGTTACGACGAAAATAACAAAGCGAGTCTAATGCCTTTTTTAGTTTGGCATAAGGTGCCTGGGGGCGTGTGTTACGAGCTTGAGATATTGTCAGGCAGTCCCGATTCAGAAGGAGGCATATCCCTTTCTAAAGTAAATCATCTCTTTAGCACCAAGCAGATTTTTACCAACGGTTATCAGGTGGATTTGCGTCCGTTTCAAAGTCGACAAAAACTTTATTGGAGGGTTCGCGCTCTCGGGCTTCACCATGAGCCTATAGGCGAGTTTTCCGAAACGAAACCTATGTATATAGACAAAAATCTTCCCGTTCCAAATAGTCCCCTAATAAATGATTTCGATTTAATGCCGAATTTCGAGCAACCGCTTTATCCCGTTTTTGATTTTATCCCGCTTAACGGCATAAAACGCTACGAAGTGGAGTTAATGACAAAACCTCCCGCAGCCGAAAACAACAGCGAGCCGACTAATGATAGGGCGTGGTTTAAGGTACTTGAAAACTCCATTACGGCTTACGACGAATATCCGAGACCTTTTGCGGGTCCATATTATTGGCGTGTGCGCGCGATTGATGCCAATGGAAACACTATAGGCAGTTATTCGAATACAAAAAAATTCGAGGTAAAATCAAGAGAAAAAGGAGTTCGCTTGGCAGTTTTCGGCGACAGCATAACGCACGGAGGCGGAGCCGTGTCATATTCGCCCGCGTCTCTTGAATACAGTTACAATACTTATCTGGATATTCCCGCAATTAACCTAGGGCGCTCCGGAGATACGTCAAGTACCTCCAGAGAGCGTTTTACCAGGGACGTGGTATTCTTTAAGCCAAAGAATTTGCTAATTTTAACCGGCACCAATTCCCTTCGCACGTCTCTTATTTCCGCGGAAGACGTGATAAGAGACATTGACGCTATGGAAAAGCTGTCAAAAGAAAACGACATTCGCCCGATTTTTTTGACGCTTATGCCAATAAATCCCGAAAATATTGCCTTTGCCTTCCAAATAGATACCGACCCCAAATGGAAGGAGAAACTGAGAAAAATAAACGACCATATCAAAACCAAACAATACCACATAGACCTTGAGCCTTTCTTTTACGACGGCAACGGAAAACTTTCCACGGAGTTTTCGATAGACGGTTTGCATCCCGATATAAAAGGCAAGATGCTGATGGCGGAAATCGTCAATTTGCATAAAAATATCATTCGCGAATAAAGATGGGGCTTGAAAGTTTGTAAAATTTTTTTCTTGACAGACACGCGAACCCTATGTATAATGAACTCCGTTCGGAGGTGCTGTTTTGGAAGAGCGAATTAGAATACTGAAGCTTTTTGACGAATACGGCGCGCTTTTGAATGAACGTCAACGCAAGATTGTAGAGCTTTATTATGTTTCGGATTTTTCGTTGTCCGAAATAGGCGAAGAATTAAACGTTACCCGTCAAGCCGCGCACGACGGTTTAAAGCGTGGAACCTGCGCGCTTGAAAATTTTGAAGCGGTCCTCTCCCTGATAAAGAAACGAGAGCGGCGAGAAATGATAATTTCAAATTTAAAGACGCGGGTTGAAGAACTTCCGCAAAGCGAAAACAAAAAAATCATGTTGGAAGAAATAAAGAAATTGGAGGAGGAAGCCCTTTGATATTTGAAAGCCTGTCGGAGCGGCTTCAGACCGTATTTAAAAAATTCTTTCATTTTAATTATTCAAAAATAATCAATCTGGATTTATTTACTAAACCAAAAAAATTTTTAAAAATTTTTGATAATACAGAAAATGCAAAAAAATATAAAGAAAATTGCATTTTAATGACAAAAGAATTACTAACATTAGAAAAAATTTCTTCTAATATAAAATATATAATTATTCCCGATAGCTATAATGAAGAAGATTTAATAAATAATAAAATTCAAACAGTTCCAATTATAATGATAGAAACCCTTACTTTTAATAATATTTTGGATAATACTTTTAAAAATCTACCTTTTGATGAACTTCAAGATATATATGCTTTCAGCTTGGAAAATGACGTATCTTCTTTAATTGAAATTCCATACGAAAAAATTCCTGAATTCTGTGAAAATCAAAGAGATATACTAATTGAAGTTTTAAATGAAGAGCCTAATTATGAAGCTAAAAATAATAATGATAATGAAGATGAAAATGATAAAGAAGAGCAAAATAATGAACCTTATTATGAAGAATTTAAAAATATTTTATGTGGAAATAAAATTAATACTATAGATAAAAAATTAATTTTTAATAAATTGATATCTTTAATATGTAGAAGATTGGCAATTATAGTAAAAATGACTCAAAAAATCAAAATTCCTTACGATGATTTGAAAAAATTGGTTAAATTATTATTATATGAAA
>JAFXOC010000273.1 GCA_017529085.1 Selenomonadaceae bacterium
GAGGCGAGCGAGTACTCTGCGGAAAACGAACGGCTGCGCGCTCTTTTGGGGTATAAAGAAGCTAAAACTCAGTTTGATTTAATGCCGGCAAGAGTTATTGCAAGAGAAAACGCAACCTGGTCATCTATGATAGTGATAAATCGCGGCGCAAACGAAGGCGTTAAGGATTTGATGCCGGTTGTAACTGATAAAGGGCTTGTAGGGCACGTGATTGAAGCGGGACCCGTTTCATCCAAAGTTCAGCTTATTTTAGATCCGCGTTCTTCTGTCGGAACTCTTGTACAACGAGCCGAATCGAGAGTTATGGGAATCGTGGAAGGGGACATAAATAACGCTGTGTCTCCTCGTATGGTTAATATCCCAATGGTGGCGGATATTGTGGAAGGAGATATGATAATAACTTCAGGTTTTGGCGGCGTTTACCCCAAAGGCATCGTGGTGGGCAAAGTCGCCGAATTAAAAAATGCGCCCGGAGGATTATTAAAATACGCAGTTATTGATACAAGCGTGGATTTTCAGCGGCTTGAAGAAGTGCTTATTATAGTGGCTTCAAGAGAGCCGCCGCCTGCGCCGCTTCCTAAAAAAGATGAGCAAAAAGAGGATAAGAAATGAAAAAATACGGACGTTGGTTTTTGTTCTTGATAATCCTCTACGCCGCTCAAACTTCTCTTTTGCCGATTATTTCATATAAAGGCATTTCACCGGATTTGCTTTTACTGCTTATAACTTCCTTTGCGCTTTTGGAAGGGGCGAAATATGGAACGTTGATGGCGCTTGGCGCAGGGCTCTTGAAAGGATTCGGCTCAGGAACTTTTTTCGGTGTGGATACATTCAGTTTTGTGGTAATTGCGTTCTTATTGGGAAGATTTTACAATCAGGTGTATAGAGAAGCAAAATTCTTACCCCTTGCCGCCTCCATCGGAGTAACCGCTCTTCATTATTTTATTTTCGCAAGTTTCATGTTTATGTTGGGATTTAGATTTTCACCGTTGGAGCATATGCAAAACGTTCTGTTGCCTATGCTTGTATATCAACTTGTGTTTTCCTATCCCGTTCACAGATTAACGGTAAAAATGGACGATTGGACAAGAAGAGAATGGAGTCAAAATGGAAGTTGACGAGTACGCCGGACGCATAAAGGTTTTAGGCGTTTGTGTTTCATTGGTTATAGCGATTCTGCTTTTGAGGGTATTCTATCTTCAAATTATTGACGGCGAAAAATACGCCAGACTTGCCGAGGGCAATCGCATCCGTATCATAAAGGAAATCGCCCCCAGGGGCACTTTTTACGATAGAAACGGCGAACCTCTCGTATTGAACAGACCAAATTTCATTGTTTCCATAGTTCCAAGAGTAGAACCGGTTAAAGACGAGGTGTTAAAAAGGCTTGCCAAACTTTTAAACGTGCCTATTAAGGATATAAGAAAGAAAATAGAAGCGCAGACATCCGGTTTTGACCCTATCTATATTAAGCAAGATGTATCCCTCGACATTGTTACCATTATTGAAGAACAGAAACATCTTTATCCGGGGGTTATTATTGAGGTGCAACCGACTCGCGACTACATTTTGCATGAGATGGGGGCGCACACTTTCGGCTATGTGAGCGAAATAAACGATGCTGAACTTGAAAAGAAAAAAGACGATGGTTATAAATCGGGAGATATCATAGGAAAATTCGGATTGGAGCGGATATACGACAAAGAAATTCGAGGCGTTGACGGAGGCGAACAGGTTGAAGTGGATGTCTCCGGCAAACCCGTGCAAATTTTGGGTTTAAAGGAGCCAATCCCCGGCGCAGATTTGTATCTAACCATAGATAAAAATTTGCAGCTTGCGGCGGAACAAGCCGTTGACGAACAATTAAAACTGATACACGCAAACGCCGCCGCTGCCGTTGTGATGAATCCGCAAACAGGTGAAGTGTTGGCTTTAGTCAGCCGTCCCGCCTTTGACCCTAATCTTTTTGCCAGAGGAATTTCCACAAAGGATTGGGAAAAGATAAACAACAATCCTTACCATCCTATGGACAATAAGGCAATAACAGGCGAATATCCCCCCGGCTCCACTTTTAAGATTGTGACGGGCACGGCTGCGCTTGCCGCCGGAAAGGTTACGCCTGAGGAAAAAATTTTTGACGCCGGCTATCATTGGATAATTCCCAAAACCAACGCCAGCGGTGAGGCTCTAGGATATATCAACTTCAAAGAAGCTATGGCGCATTCGGATAACGTATATTTTTACGAAATGGGCAATCGTTTGGGAATTGACCGATTGGAACATTACGCGAGAATGTTTGGATTAGGCAAGGAAACCGGTATAGATCTTCCCTACGAATCCGATGGATTGGTTGCAAACCAAGCGTATAAAAAACGGGTTTACGAAGAGGATTGGTATTTATCGGAAACCTTTGACGCAGCCATAGGACAGGGTTTTCAGCTTGTAACCCCGCTTCAAGCCGCCATGGTTATGGGAGAAATCGCAGCTAACGGAAAACGTTACCGTCCGCATCTTGTTAATCGCATACAAACCCAAGACGGAGAGGTCATAAAATCTTTTCAACCTGAATTGTTGTCTGAACTTGAAGTTTCTCCAAGTATAATAAGGTTGGTACAGGAA
>JAFXOC010000274.1 GCA_017529085.1 Selenomonadaceae bacterium
CATTGATATGGACGAAATATTTGAACCGTTCAGAAAGAACAAAACCGATATAGATTTTATTTCATTTATAGCCGGACCTTACGCCATGTCGGCAGCCGGCGCATTAACCAACGCTATGGACGCGGTAGGATTAAAGTTTATCGACCCTTACGAGCGTTGTTGTTTGGGAGAACCGTTAGATTTGGAACGCGTCAGGGGCGGCGACAGCAAGTATCTTATCGGCGACCTGTTCCGTCTTCGTTATCCCGATTTGGAAATTCCCGAAAAACTCCCCATGTCCCGTCCCGCCGACGCTTGGATGAAGGATTGGCAAGGTCCAACGCGGGATGAGTTTTTGCCGAACTGTACAGCGGGACTGACGGGAGAGCAAAAGTTACTGTTGTTCAGTTTGGAACGGTTTATGGATTTGACGGGAGTATAAAAAACCTCCCGCGTAAACGGGAGGCTAAGTCAGCAGGATAGCGTAATGCCGTTTTGTTTTGCGATGTCGCGGACTTTTTCGACGGTCAGAGCGACTTTAGCAAACCGGGTTGTATAGAAAGTAATTTAAGTAAATTTGATATGGCGCGGCTTGGGAGAATTTCTCCGCTTTCGTATTTTTGAAAGGCTTTTTTCCCTCCGCCTAAGATTGCGCCCGCTTGTACTTGCGTGAGTTTCAACTTTTTTCTGATGGAACGAATATCGTTCGGCAACAGTAAATTTTCCGTTTCCGCCTTTAACTGATTAAGGGCGCGATCGTAAACTTTCATATCTTCATCGGTAAAAGTACCTTCGTCGCTGTCTTTGGGATACCATCCCGGCATTAAAAAGGTTTTGTCGCGTCCTCGGTAAGTTATTGTGATGTTTCTTGTGTCGCGAGTGAGTTTTTCGCCGGTTTCGGCATCATATTTAATCGTTTCCATAAAACCGCCTCATTTCTCTTTGAAAGATAAAAGTGTAAATTCGGTAACAGTGCCTTGAGTAAACTTAACGTAAAGGGTTAAATCTTTATACGGCACATGATAAACGTCTTGCCACACACGATGATTTTGATACGACGTCATGGATTTGTAAAAGTGTTTGCGTTCCATAGTCCATATTGCGTCACGAATATCTTTTCGTGTAAATCCGATTGACGCGGCTCCGCGTAAGGCAGACATTTTTATCTCGTAATCGGATTGTTTAAAGGATTCAAGATCGTAAGTGGGCGTGTATTTATCTAAAACATTCGGCATAACCAACCTCCATTGTGAGGATTATAGACCATAATGGTGTATTTTTCAATAAAAAATTTTATTGTTTAAGCGAAAGTAGATGATGATATGTTTGTAAAAAACCTCCCGGCAAAGCCGAGAGGCGGGTCAGCAAGAAAGCGTAATGCCGTTTTGCAATTTGTCAAGCATTTCTTTTGGTGAAACGATAAATTCGTCTTCCGGAAAATGTTTTTTATTGCCTGTGATTAAATAGCAACCGGCGTAATATTTTGACGCATCATAAAAAGGAGTATCTTTTATATCAGGCAAAACAGTATTCGTACATAGCGGTTGAACGTGGATACCAAATTGCGCTATGGACGCTGTTATGTAATCTTGGTCTTCCTTTGGAAAGTCAAATTTTTCACGACTCAATACATTTTGATATTCCGTCAAAATAGCGTTGCTGTAAATCGGAATTATATTTCCCGTTAAAACTTCCGTCATAACGCGGACGGTAGCCGAATCCTCAAATTTTGAAAGAAGAGCGGCTACAACAACATTTGTGTCGATTACGGCGATAATCATGAGCGTTCCGTCCTTGTAAGACGAATTTCTTCATTTATGTCCTTTAAAGTCATGCCTTGTAATCCGTTTGTTTTCGCGCTAGAACGAAGTCGATTGAATGCGCGGATCGCGCCTTCGCGAGTTATTTCAGGTTTAGCGGGCGAGGAAATTTCAAAAGGAATACGCCGTTCTCGCACTACTGCGCGAGCAAAAACATTGATGGCGGTGGAGACAGTCATTCCAAAGTCGCCGCAAAGCGTGTCAAATTGTTTTTTTAACGCGTCGTCCATTCTAATGCTAAAAGTTGCCTGAGACATAAAATCACCTCTTGTGTTGAAAAAAGAACTTATTGTGTTAATTATAACATACAATTTTATTGCGGGCAATGGTAAGCAACGCATTTTATCATATAGGCGGGTGTTGTCAATGAATAATGCGCCGGTTGATACCGGGTAAATAAAAATGCAATCTCAACGGTAAATTCCAAACAAACCGAAAGGATAATCACAAATGGCGGAAATAAAATATTGGCGCGAAGAAAACAGAACGTATCTTAAAGACGTAGTTCCTTTGGATACGCCTTACAACATAGGAATAGAGGTTTCATCCCTATGCAACGCAAGATGCGTGTATTGCGCTCATTCTAAACCTAATCACGGGCTTTATGAAGGCAATATGTCCATGGAGCTTTTTAGAAAAATAATCGAGCAAATTCACGAGTTTCCAAAAAAAATACGCTTGATAGAAACGTATTCTTTCGGAGAGCCTCTTTGCAACCCGCATTTAGAAGAGATGATAGGAATAATTCGGAAAGAAAATATAGCGGAAAAACTCAATTTCACCACCAACGGGTTATTGTTCAATAAAAAGAGAACGGACGCATTGATGAAAGTCGGAGTGGACACGATACGAATTTCCTTGCAAGGTTTAAACGCTGAGACGTATAAGAAGATGTGTGGGGTAAACGTAAATTTTGACGAATTTTTGTCAAATCTTCGTTATCTTTACGAGAACAGGGGAAATTGCAAGATTCGTATGAAGATAGCGGATATTGCTTTAAAAGATATTCCCGACGGCGAAAAAAAGTTTGAAGAGACGTTTGGGGATATTGCCGACAGTATATTTATCGAACATATTCTGCCAATATATGGTCAAGTGAACTATGATGAAGTTGACGAATGTATAAAAGAAAACGCGCTTAACGGCAGGGGCGATGTAAAACAGACTAAGATGCACAAAGTTTGTCACAGACCGTTTTACAGATTGAGAGTTACGGCCGACGGAAAAGTGGGGGCAAATTGTTGCGACCAACCCAATGACATAATTTACGGAGACATAAACAAAAATACTCTAAGAGAGTTATGGGACGGAGTAAGGCGAAGCAACTTCTTAAAAATGTTGCTTAGAGGCGAAAAGGACAAACATCCC
>JAFXOC010000275.1 GCA_017529085.1 Selenomonadaceae bacterium
CAGGTGTATGGATGTCAAATGAATGTCGCGGAAGGGGAAAGCGTCAGAAAAGTTTTGACTTCTAAGGGGTATGAAGAAACGGCGGATATAAAAACTGCGGATTTGATATTGCTTCATACCTGCTGTGTGAGGGAGAGCGCGGAAGAAAAGGTTTACGGGAAAATCGGCGAGATAAAAGGAATAAAGAGAGATAACCCCAAAATTATCGTGGGAATTATGGGGTGTATGGCTCAAAAAGAGGGCGAAAGTCTTTTTAAACGGGCGAAACACATAGATTTTGTACTTGGTCCCGGGGAGATTGGAAAAATCAGCTCGGTTATTGACGATGTGAAAAAAAATCGCAATAAGGTTTTGGGTCGGGATTTGGAAGATTATGCAAGTCTTCCCGTTGCTTCCGGGAAGGCTTCTGTTTTTGTGCCTATTATGACGGGGTGCAATAATTTTTGCTCGTATTGTATCGTGCCATATACAAGAGGACGTGAAAAAAGCAGAGCGTTTGACGATATACTTGGCGATATAAGAAATGTTGTTAAGAGTGGAGCGAAGGAAATTACGCTTTTGGGGCAGAACGTCAATTCTTACGGGAAGGATTTAAAAGGCAGGGATTTTTCGGATTTGCTGAAAGCGGCGGACGAGGTGGAAGGAATTGCGCGGCTCAGGTTTATGACGAGCCACCCGAAGGATTTGTCGGATAAGCTCATTGATACTATGGCAAACGGAATACATATCGCGCCGCATCTGCATTTGCCCATGCAACACGCCTCCAATCGCATACTTAAAATTATGAACAGAAATTACACAAAGGAACATTACCTTTCGCTTATTGAGAAGATACGCGGAAAAATGCCGAGTATTTCCGTTACGACGGATTTGATTGTGGGATTTCCGGGGGAAACCGAGGAAGATTTTGCGGAACTGTTGGATTTTCTTGATATTGTAAAATGGGACGCGGCTTATACATTTATATATTCAAAGCGCAGCGGAACTCCCGCGGCAAAAATGGACGGACAAGTGCCCGAAGATGTAAAGCATGAGAGGCTTTCAAGACTAATGGAAAAGGAGAACGAAATAAGCCTTCAAGCTAATAAAAAGTACGAGGGGAAAATTGTTTCGGTCTTGGTTGAAGGAGAGAGCAAGGACGAAAGGATTTATCAGGGGCGCACGGGGGAAAATAAGCTGACGCTGTTTGAAAGAAGCGACGAAAATCCGGGGGATATTGTAGATATGAGAATAATCGAAGCCAAAACTTGGCTTTTAAAGGGAGAACGCGTAAGATGAGCGAAGAAAAGCTGACTCCTATGATGGAGCAGTATTTTGAGGCAAAGAAAAAACACCCGGAAGCGATTTTGTTTTTTAGGCTCGGGGATTTTTACGAGATGTTTTTCGACGACGCAAAAATCGCTTCGAGCGAGCTTAATCTCACATTGACGGGAAGAGCCGGAGTAGGGGACAAAACGCCCATGTGCGGCGTGCCGTATATGAGCGTTGACTCTTATATCGAAAAGTTGGTGAAAAAGGGCTATAAAGTTGCGATAGCGGAACAGATTGGCGACCCAAAGGCAAAGGGACTTACCAGAAGAGAAATTACGAGGGTTGTTACCCCCGGTACCTTAATAAGCGAAGGGGATTTAAGCGACGCAAAGAATAACTACATCGCGCTTATTCTTGAGGATATGGAAGCAAAAGCCCTTGCCGGTTGCGATTTATCCACGGGGGAATGTTTTTACGGCGTGTATACGGCAAGCGAAAAGCTTATGGACGCGCTTTATTCCCTTGAAGCCAGCGAGATTTTGATTTACGGAAACTGCTCTTTTACGGATGATATTGAAGATTTTATTCAACTGCGTCAGCCTAATACCGCTCTTACCTCAATTACGGCGGCAAACGATGAGCTGACGGAAGCAAATTTTCCAGAAGGAGAAACGCCGGAGTCGCCTGCGGCAAAACGCGCCGTGGGCGCTCTTTTAAAGTATATTAGGGATACTGCGGGAGAATTTCACCATATTTCGCATATAAGAAAGATTGACGAAGGCGGGTACCTGCAACTTGATACTTATACTCTTAGAAATTTGGAAATAATAAAAAACCTGCGCGACGGCGGCAAGACCGCCACACTTTTCGATGCTTTGGATTCCACAAGAACGCCTATGGGAAGCCGCCTGTTAAAACAGTTTCTGGAAAGACCCTTGGTTTCGGTAAAGCAAATTGAAGACAGGTTGGAGGCTACGGAGGAGCTTTTTGAGAATTTTTCCATGCGCGCGGATTTTGTCGCCGCCGCTAAGGATATTAAGGATATGGAAAGGCTAATCACCCGAATTTCCTTAGGTTCGGCAAAGTCGAGGGAAGTTTTATTGTTGAAAAATTCCCTTTTCGCTCTGCCTATGCTTAAAAACGCCGTTGAAAACGCAAAGTCGCCGCTCATAAAAAAAGCGGCTGCAGGTATCGGGGATTTTTCAGCCCTTGCAAAAAAAATCGACGATACGGTAGATGAGGAAACAAGCGGCAGAACAGTTAAAGACGGGGTAAGCGAGGAACTTGATTCATACAGGAAATTAGCGGGCGACAGCAAGGCGCTTTTGCAGGAGATGGAGGAAAAGGAACGGGCAAAGACGGGGATCCGCGCCCTTAAAATCGGATACAACAGGGTTTTCGGATATTATATAGAAGTGAGAAACAGCGGCAAAGACCTTATACCGGAGCATTACGAACGAAAACAGACCCTTGCGAACGCAGAGAGATATGCGACACGAGAGTTGAAGGAATTTGAAACAAAGATACTTGGCGCGGAGGAAAAGGCGGCGCAACTTGAGGAAGAAGTGTTCGCCGCGCTTATAAGAGAGATAGGCGAAAATTTAACCGCGCTTCAAGAAACGGCGGCGGCGGTGGCGAAAATCGACGTATTCGCCGCCTTTGCGGAAGTTGCCGACCGCTATCGCTATGTTCGCCCCAAGCTTTCCGTAAACGGGGAAATCACGATAAAAGACGGACGGCACCCACTTGTTGAGCGGCTCTTAAAACATGAAATGTTTGTCCCCAACGATACAAAGTTAAACCATACGGACAGCGAACTCTTGCTTATAACCGGACCGAACATGGCGGGTAAATCCACCTATATGCGGCAAGTCGCGTTAATGGTGATTATGGCGCAGGCGGGTTCTTTCGTTCCCGCCGAAAGCGCGGTTATTACGCCTGTTGACAGGGTTTTTACGAGAATAGGCGCAAGCGACGATTTAATCGGCGGCGAGAGTACCTTTATGGTTGAGATGAAGGAAGTCGCCCATATAATTTTGAATGCGACGAAGAACAGTTTGGTTATATTGGACGAAATCGGTCGCGGCACAAGCACTTACGACGGCATGAGCATCGCAAGAGCCGTTGCGGAACATATTTCGGAGAAAATTCACGCC
>JAFXOC010000276.1 GCA_017529085.1 Selenomonadaceae bacterium
ACGCGGCGGCTGAAAAAACTTCAAGTAGAGGCATACTACAAACACACATTTCCCGAATTCTTTTTCGGAGAGATAAGAGCGGATGAAAGATTAAAGGTCTCAGGGCTTTACTACCTTGAAAGAATTATTATGTTATTTTATATGGGAGTGATAAATCAATGACAAAAGTTTACGTGAAGTATAATCCTTATCGCTTGCAGACCATTATTAAAATTAACGGTCAGCCGATTGAAACGGATAATACGCTCTATCGCCACGTTAAAGGCAAACGCTTGCAAGAGTGGGTGGGAACTTTCCCGGAAGCCTTAAAACACGCCGCTAATGACGTAAGTTTTGATGTTACTTTTTACGGTCTTGCTATGGACTACGAAGATTTTGAATTTGCGTTTAAAGAAGCCGTCGATAAAGGCGTTATAAAATCCGTAAACTTGGAGTTTGAAGAAGGTCGCGCGCCGGAAGATATTACAAATAAAATCGTCAATATTTTTAACGACCTTCAAACCGGGCCTATACCTGCTTTCAAAGATCCGAAACTTATAAATGCCTTTGAAAACATTCGCAAGTCGGTATTTCCGATAAACGTTATCGCTACAATGAGTTCCGGCAAATCCACTCTTATAAACGCTTTGCTTTCCTGCGAACTTATGCCTTCCAAAAATCAGGCTTGCACGGCGACTATTACCGAAATTACCGATAACGACCAAGACGTTTTCAATGCTATCGTATATGACAAAAACGGAGACGCTGTTGAAACTGTTGATCGCCTTACTTACGAGGATATGGACAGGTTAAATTCCGACGATAATGTGCATCGCATAGCGGTTGACGGGGATATTCCCTTTATAGACGCGAAAGATATTGCCCTTTCGCTTGTGGACACCCCGGGACCGAATAACTCGCAAAATCAAGCGCATAAGGACACCACATATTCGGCTATAAAGAACGGCGAAAACAATCTTATTCTCTATGTGCTTAATGGCACTCAACTTGGCATTAACGACGACGCTCAATTACTAGATTACGTCGCTAAACAAATTAAAGAGGGTGGCAAACAGGTTCGAGATAGATTTTTATTCGTTGTAAACAAAATGGACGGCTTTGACCCCGCAAAAGAGGACATAGGCGAGGCGATTCTTGCGGCTAAAAATTATCTTACGAGGCACGGTATCGAGGATCCGCAGATATTCCCCTGTTCGGCGTTTACGGCTTTAAACATAAGAACACATTTAAAAGGGCTTGACATAGGTCATATGAGTATGGACGAAATTGACGAACTACCGGACGCTGCAACGGAAACATGGTCAAAAATGCGTAAATTCAACAAGTTTGAATCTATGCACTTAGAAAACTATAGCGTGCTTTCCCCATCCGCCAGAAAAGAAATCGAATATCGCCTTAACCAAGCTATTGAAGCCAAAGACACAAAGGAACAGGCTCTTATTCACTGTGGGATTTTGTCCATTGAGGCGGCTATAATCGCTTATGTAAAGAAATACGCCAAAACTAGGAAGATACGAGATTTGGTGGATTCTTTCCAAGAGGTGCTGGAGTCAAGTCAAGTTTTGGCTAATGCCAAAATTAGCGTAGCCGAAAACGAAGAGAGTGCTCAGGCTTGCATTGAAAGAGAAAAGGCAATTCGCGCAAAAATAGAAGACGGCGAAGAGGCTAAAAAATTTAAAGAGCGTATTATGGCTTTTAATCCAATACCTAAAATTCAAGCAAAAGCGGAAAGTTTAAAAAATAATGCAATCGTCGAATCATCGAGTGTTTTTAATTATTATGATGATGTTATTGACGACAAGAAGACGGCAAGGCGAATGTTGAAACAGTTTAGTGATGCTTCCCAAAATTGCATGGCTGAAGTTAGCGCAGAGCTTGAAAATGTTGTGAACAATGAACTTGTCAATACCGGAGAGACACTTTTGCAAGAGTATCAAGAGAAGTTACTAGATTTTGATAATACTGTAGCAAACCAAGATTTAGATTTTAACACAATTGATTTAGTAAAAGACGCTCTGCAAAATATGCGAAACAGTATCGATGAGTGGAGAACGGACGCTTTTGTTGAAGAAAAGATTGAAGAAATCGGCAAAACAACCACTGAAGAAGAAACCATTTATAAAAAAGTTGGGGAAGAAAAACACAAAGTTCTTGACCACATTGAAAAAAGGGAGGTCGGTAAGGAAAATGTAAAAGTAGGACAACGCGATGTATATGCCGGGACAAGAAAAGTTAAAAACCCTGAAAAATCATGGTGGCAAGTATGGAAGAGTTCCTATATCGAAGAAGATGTTTATGTTACGGAGGACATTTATGAGGAGCGAGCTGTTTATAAAGATGAAGAAGTATACAGGACAGAAAAACGCGATGTATTTGAAGAACGAACACGTACAATCGAAAAATACGAGGCGGAGAAAGATAAACTCCAAGCTTATACGGTAGATAAATATCGTATGACTTTGGACGCAGGAATTGAGAACTCCTTAAAAGCCGCCGAAAGGCAAATTGAAAGCCTTAAAAAACAATTTTTGCAGAGCTTTGACGAGTTAGACGAAATTGTTAAAAATAAGTATAGCGAACTCAATGCTTGCATAAATGATAAAGATATAAAAGAACAAGAATTGGCGCGTAGCCAAGAAATTCTTAACTGGATTGAGGGCAATAAGCGCGAAATGGAAGAAGTTTTGGATATTTGAGAAGAGGTGTTATAAAAAATGCACGA
>JAFXOC010000277.1 GCA_017529085.1 Selenomonadaceae bacterium
CGAATTAAGCTCCCTCCTAAACGATCTTGTGAACATGGTTGAAAGCAGGGCGAAGAAGAAGGGACTTGAATTTCATATCGAAGTGCCCGAATCCGTACCAAGCGCATTATACGGCGACGAAATACGGATAAAGCAGGTTGTCACCAATATTTTAACCAATGCGGTAAAGTATACGGAAAAAGGTTCCGTTCGCTTGATTGTTTCGTATAAGACGGAGGGAACGGAAACCGTCAAACTGCGTTTCTCCGTAAAGGATACGGGCATAGGCATAAAAAAAGAGGATATAGGGAAACTTTTCAACGCCTTCGAGAGAATCGAAGAATCCAGGAACCGCACCATCGAAGGCACGGGGCTTGGCATGAACATCACCCAAAGGTTGCTGAAACTGATGGGCAGCAATCTTGAGGTATCAAGCGTTTACGGCGAAGGCTCGGAATTTTCCTTCGAGATAGACCAAAAAATCATGAACGCCGCGCCCATGGGACGTTTTGAAGACGCTTATCGGCAGGCTTTAAAGAAGCGCTCCGTATACAAGCAAAGATTTATCGCGCCAACCGCGAAAATCTTGGTGGTTGACGATACCGCCATGAATCTTACCGTGGTGAAAGGCTTGCTTAAACCGACAAAAATAAACATAGCCACGGCGGAAAGCGGTTACGAAGCCCTTAGAATGGTGACGGAGGAAAGATACGACATTATTTTCCTCGATCACCGTATGCCTGGGATAGACGGCATAGAAACCCTAAAGCAAATGAAGGAGCTTACGGACAATCTCTCAAAAGACGTTCCCGTAATTTCCCTCACGGCAAACGCCGTAAGCGGCGCAAAGGAAGTCTACATGAAGGCGGGTTTTGACGATTACCTGACAAAACCCATAGACAGCCATCAGCTTGAAGATTTAATAGTCAAATACCTTCCCGAAGACAAAGTGGAATTTCTGCCGGACAAAGGCGAATCTGCCGAGAACACTGGTAAATCCGACTCTCAAAAGAACGACGTTTCCGAAAATGCGCTGCCCAAGTGGCTTTTGGAAACTCCCTGCCTAGACGTACATCAAGGAATCCTCACCTGCGGCAGCGAAGAAACCTATATGGGCGCATTGACTGTATTTGCGGAAGCCATAGAACCCGGAATTCGGGAGATTAAAAAATACTACGAAGAAAAAGATCTCAAGAGCTACACCATAAAAGTTCACGCCCTAAAAAGCACGGCGCGTATCATAGGCGCAAACGAACTGTCAGAACGCGCAAAGCGGCTTGAGGATGCGGGTAACGCCGAATACATCGAGGAAATCGAAAAGGACACCCCCGCCCTCCTTTCCCTCTACGAAAGCTACTTAAAATGGCTTGCGCCCCTCTTGCAACAAGACGACAACGAAAACAAAGAGGAAATTTCACATTCAGACCTTAAAGAAGCCTTCGAGTCCCTAAAAGAAGTCGCCGCTTCTTTCGACTACGACAGCTTAACCTACATCTTAGACGAACTTTCCAATTACAAATTACCCGAAATCGAACGCGCCAAGTACGCCGCCCTTAAACACGCCGCCCAACTTCCCGATTGGGACAAGGTGCGGGAGATTTTGGGGTAGTTCCTTCTTTCTTTTCTTTTTCTTTTTTGTAAAAAAGAAAAAGAAAAGAAAGAAGCAAAGAAAAGAAAAAGAAAAAACTTTAACAAGGGGTTTTGACTCTGTTTTTACTTTTACACTAAAACCAATAAAATGGGAGTCCAGAGGGGCGAAGCTCCTTTGGCGGGTGCAGGGCAGCGCCCTGCCGGGGTTTGGGGCGGAGCCCCAA
>JAFXOC010000035.1 GCA_017529085.1 Selenomonadaceae bacterium
GAAATTTTAGGCGCAACGAGCAAATTTCCCCGTTGGGCTGTGGCTTACAAATATCCGCCGGAGGAAAAGGAAACCGTTCTTGAAAACATAGAACTTTCCGTTGGGCGCACGGGGCGCATTACTCCGACCGCTGTTTTTGGCCCCGTTTCGCTGTGCGGCACAAAAGTTGAACGGGCGACGCTACACAATCAGGATTTTATCAACGAACTTGACATACGCTTGGGAGATACTATTGTAGTTTATAAATCCGGCGAAATAATCCCCAAGATAAAAGCCGTTGTAAAAGAAAAACGTCCAAAGGATTCTGCGGCTTACATAATGCCGAACACCTGCCCCGTATGCGGCGGCAAGGCGGAACGCACGGAAAACGCCGCGGATCTAAGATGCGCCAATCCTAACTGCCCCTCTAAAGCCGAAAATCGCATACTGCATTTTTTAAGCCGAGATGCTATGGATATAAAAGGTTTCGGCGCAGTGCTGGTGCATGAGCTCATAGAAGGCGGGTATATAAAAAATATTTCCGATATTTACGATTTATACAAAAAACGAGACGAACTCGTTGAAAAGGGAATTTTAGGCAAGGAAAAGAACACGGATAAACTTCTTGCCGCAATCGAAGACAGCAAGCAAAACGATCCGCGTCATCTTTTAACCGGACTTGGTATTGACGGCATAGGCTCCGCCGCAGCGCGAGATCTTATAGCGCACTTCGGAAGCATAGATTCCATTATGGCCGCAATGGAGGACGAACTTCTAAGCGTTCCCGACCTTGGCGAAGTCAGCGTAAAAAAAATCCGCGAATTTTTTACGGACGACGAAACTATCAAGCTGATTGAAAAATTAAAAGCCGCAGGCGTTAAAATGACTTCCGACAACGCAAGCAAAAAAAATATTCTTCAAGGCAAAATTTTCGTTTTAACCGGAACTCTCCCGACTCTCTCGAGAAAAGAAGCTGCCTATCTAATCGAAGAAAATGGAGGCAAAGTTACGGGAAGCGTGTCTAAGAAAACCAATTATGTTTTAGCGGGAGATGATGCGGGCAGCAAACTTACTAAGGCGGGAAGTTTGGGAGTAAGAGTTATAAGCGAGGAAGATTTTTTGAAGATGTTGTCGTAGATTTTCATGGTTCATTTAATAATTTCACCAAATCTTACGATAAATATATAGAGGTGAGAAAAAATGAGCAACAGCATATATATTGATTCCACAATGCGATCTTTTTATAAAAGCTGCGAAAAGGTGGAGAAAAAGTCAACCGGCAGCGCTTATCTTGATATGTTGCAATCTTTTGTAAACAAAACCAAATCTACAGAAGAAAAGAATATTCAAGAAATGTCTATGGACGAATATAAATCATATATTGCAGGCGTGCTAAACGATTTGCCGATGCACTCCACCCGTGAAAATTCCACGGCTGCCGTTATAATCTCCAACGCAGGTTGGGAACGAATGAAAGACGATCCCGCTTATGAAGCGTGGGTTATAGATCAAGTCGCGGATGATTTTCGTTCGGAAGACCCGTGGTATGATTTGGGAAGCAACAGTTGCACTATCTATAGATTTACGGATAACGAAAACAGTTACCGTAAAGACGAATGGGGCAAGGATTTTCCTGGAGATATTAAAACCTATTTGCAATACGAATTTATGAATATTCGAAAAACCAACGGCAGCGGTAATTTTTTTATGAAGATAGCTAAAAAAAGGTTGCAGCAAAACAATCAGGCATCCTTAAACGATTTGGCAGGAAATATAGCGACTCTCCAAAATTTGGAACTCTTGAACAAAAACAAAAACTCACTGTTTTTGGCGAATGCTCAAAACGCCCTATTTTTGATGAGCGCGCTAAACAATGTGACGATTTAATAACAAGACTGGATGTCCCCCACTTCGTAATGTGAGAGTCTATATCGGAGAACGGCAGGAGTTTCAATTTTCCGACTCTCATACATCTTGTTGAAATGCTGACGAATGAAGTTTTTTCTCCTGGCGAAGAAAAAACCTGAATTAAGGCATTTTAAAATCCCCCGCAAGACTGAACTTGCGGGGGATTTTGTCACAAACAAAAAAACCCCGGATAACCGAGGCTTTTTGCTGTGTATGATTTAGGAGAGCATCTGTAAAAGAAAGCTTGTATGTATAATAACATAATCGAAAATGAAAATCAATACTTTTTGAGAATTTTTTTCATCTTTTTTTGAAATGTTAATTGTAAAATGAAATCGGACACAAAAAAATACAAGCAGGAAGGCTTGTGGTAGGATAAGTGTGACGCACAATCCGCCGAAAGGAGCCAACCTGCATGTCTAGCACTAA
>JAFXOC010000278.1 GCA_017529085.1 Selenomonadaceae bacterium
CGGTTTACGGCGTGGAAAATCCTTTCGGGTTTATCACTTTTGAAGACAGGGTAAAACTTTCCCATACTTCCTTTATCGACGCGTCCATACCCGAAACCCACGTTATGATTGAGCAAAAATCCCTCGGCAAAGACCTTTCCAAACCCATTAAACAATCCGACGGCACCCTACTCACGCCTTATCAGCAAGCCAAACGCTACGCCGCAGAACTTCCCTATTCAAAACGTCCTCGCTGGATTGTGGCGTGCAACTTTGAAGAATTTCGCGTGTACGATATGGAAAACCCGCAGGCGGAGCCGGAAATTATTTTATTAAAAAAACTTTATAAAGAATATTATCGACTGCAATTTTTGGTAAACGTGAAAAACCGCGACATCGAACGAGAAACCAAGGTTTCAAAAGAAGCGGGAATTATCGTTGGCAAACTTTACGACGCGTTGTTGAAGGAATATAAAGACCCGACAAATGTCGAGTCATTAAAAAGCCTGAACAAGCTCTGCGTTCGTTTGGTGTTTTTGCTATACGCCGAATCCGCGGGGATTTTCGGCAAACGCAATATGTTTCGCGAATATTTGGAAAGTTTTAGAGAAAAGAACGTTCGTCGAGCTCTCCTCGACCTCTTTGACACCCTTTCAACGCCCTTGGACAGACGCGACCCGTATATGGACGATGAACTTTCCGCTTTTCCATACGTCAACGGCGGACTGTTCGACGGCGGTGAGATTGAAATTCCAAAGTTTACCCCCGAAATCTTAGACCTCTTAATTCATCAAGCAAGCGAACAATTCGACTGGAGCGAGATTAGCCCAACCATTTTCGGCGCGGTGTTTGAGAGCACATTAAACCCCGTAACCAGAAGAGCCGGCGGTATGCACTACACTTCCATCGAAAACATTCACAAAGTTATAGACCCTCTCTTCTTAGATGATTTTGAAAGCGAATTTAAAGAATTGCTCTTAAAAAAGCCCAAGGCAAGGACTGCCCTTACTTCTTGGCGGCAATCTCTCCTAGAATTTCAAAAGAAACTCTCGACTCCCGTATTTATGGATCCTGCGGCGGGCAGCGGAAACTTTTTAACGGAGAGTTTCCTGTCGCTCAGAAGGCTTGAAAACAAGGTGATTAAAGAGCTTTACGGCGGGGAGATGGCGCTCGGCTTTGAAGGCGAGCATAACCCCATAAAGGTAAGCATAAGCCAATTTTGCGGTGTAGAGATAAACGACTTTGCGGTGACGGTGGCAAAAACCGCCCTTTGGATAGCGGAATCTCAAGCCCTGCAAGAGACGGAGGAAATCGCCCACCTTAAAATCGACTTTTTCCCGCTAAAAACCGGCGCAAACATAGTGGAAGGAAACGCCCTGCGTATTAATTGGGAAGACGTAGTGGATAAGGACAAATGCTCGTTTATTATGGGAAATCCGCCCTTTGTGGGGGCGCGCCTTATGAGTGCGGAACAAAAAGCGGATATAAATAATATTTTTAAGGGTTGGAAAAATTTGGGTAATCTTGACTATGTGTCTTGTTGGTATAAAAAAGCCGTAGACTATATCCAAAACACAAATATTCGCGCCGCTCTTGTATCGACCAATTCAATAACGCAAGGCGATTCGGTCGCTATATTATGGAAGCCGCTTTTTGAAGAAGGGGCGCATATAGACTTTGCCCACAGAACTTTTCGTTGGGACAGCGAAAGCACGGAAAAAGCGCACGTTCATTGTGTAATCGTGGGTTTTAGCGTGGCGAAAAGCGATAAACCTAAAATTTTATATTCCGGCGAAAAAGCTATTATTGTGAAAAACATCAACGCTTATTTGCTACATGCTGATGATGTGTTTATTGAGAGTAGGAATAAAACCTTATGTGATGTGCCTCCGTTATTAACCGGAAGTCAAAGAATTGATGATAATAATTATATATTTACATATGAGGAAATGACAGCATTTATTAAAAGCGAACCGAGTAGCAAGCAGTTTTTCCATCCTTGGTACGGTGCGCAAGAGTTTATAAACAATTCTCCACGTTACTGTTTGTGGTTGGGAAATTGTTCTCCAAATGAATTACGCAAAATGAGAAAGTGTATGGAACTGGTTGAAGCCGTTAGGGAATATCGTTTAAAAAGTAATCGTAAAGCTACAGTAAGAGCCGCAGATAATCCAACTCATTTTGGGCTTGAAATAATGCCTGAAACGAATTTTCTAGTCATTCCTGTGGTGTCGTCCGAACGTCGTCGATATATTCCCATTGGATTTATGACTCCCGATATTTTTTGCAGTAATCAAGTTAATCTTATCCCCAACGCCACCCTCTATCACTTCGGCGTACTCACAAGCAACGTACACATGGCGTGGATGCGGGCTGTCGCGGGAAGATTAAAGAGCGATTATCGCTATTCAAAAGACATCGTATACAACAACTTTCCATGGCCAAACGCTACGGACAAACAAAAAGCCGCCATAGAAAATACGGCGGCGCAAATACTTAATGCAAGAAAACTCTACCCCGATTCAAGTTTGGCGGATTTATACGACGAAACTTTGATGCCAAAAGAGTTGCGCGAGGCCCATCAAGCGAACGACAGAGCAGTAATGGCGGCGTATGGGTTTGATGTTTCGATAACGGAAGCGGGGTGCGTGGCGGAGTTGTTTAAGTTGTATAGGGAGATGGCGACGAAATAAAAAAAAACGCCCGCGAACACTAGGCGTTTGAAATAATAAAAATCCAAGATAGAAGTCTTTGGTCGGGGCGTCGCTTCCGACATCTCTTTTGCCCATTACGCTAGGTATGCGGCGCATGAAGACGCATTTTTCACCTCAAAGACTCTATCCCCTTGTTGACGATATTATATCAATTTTATTTTCTGCTGTAAAGTATAACTTTGTTTTTTAATGTTTTTTTCCACGTTGTATCTCCAATGCTCCAAAATGTTATAACAGAATTTCTATACTCTGTCGGGTCGTCTGAAACTTTTAATCTTAAAATCAATTTAAATTTTTCCCCGCTATCCTCAATTTCCTTGAGGATAACGGCCGTATGCGCTTTATTTGCGCTTATGATGTAATCAGGATGCGCTATTATTTCCGGTATGTATTTAACAAAACGCTCGTAATCGTTTGGATGACGTTCTTTTATGTGAGCGATTCGCTCCTCCGATATAATAACCTCATCAGTCGTTATGTCAGGCGTAACTACGCTATATAAATTTTTATCAATTTTGCAAAGATAGTGAATTTCTGTCATTTGCGCCGCTCCTTCTGTACCGTCGGCGATAATTATACCACTTTTAGAGATATTTGTAAATTGGGTGATTTTGCGAATGACAGAGCCGTAATGGCGGCGTGGTTTGGGTTGTATAGACCGACTATAAAAAGTCAAGCAAGTTTTAAGTTAGGCACATAAGGTTTGTTGTCACGCATGACGGCGAAGATGATGGAGACCATTTTTCGACAGATGTGACCTATGACAGTTAAATGGGGTTTGCCTTCGCTAAGTTTCTTCTCGTAAAACCGGTGAATGGCGGGGTCTTTGAAAGCGGCGACAGTTGAGGCAAGCCAAATGGCTCGTCTTAGATAGGGACTGCCTCGTTTGCTCATCTTGTTCTTGTTGCCGATAAATTCCCCACTCTCTTTAACCGTTGGATCAATTCCGGCAAAGGCGGCCAGTTTCCCGGATTCGCTGAACCTTTTAATGTTTCCGCCAATTTCAGCAAAAATGGTAGCCGCAAGGGTTGTGCCAATGCCGGTGATGGTGGTCAGTTTCGTGTCGAAAGTGCTGAAAATACGGGCGATCTCTTTATCGAACGCTTCGATGGAACTTTCAAGAGATTTTATCTGTTCAATGAGTTGTCTAAGTATCAAAGCGAAACTGGTTGAAGCCATGACGATACCAAAAGAATTTTTGGCTTTTTCTTGCACTTCCATAGCTTTATCAATGCCCAACCTGCCGCGGCTGGCTTTGCTCAAAAGCTCGGCTAAAACACTGGAATCAACCGCTAATATTTCTTCGGGTGTGGTGTAATTGGAAAGCAATTCAAGTGATGATTTACCAAAGGTATCGCTGAAAAGCTTGCCGTATTCCGGGAATGTTTGGTCGAGCAGCGCAATAGCTTTGCGTTTGAAATCTGATGCCGTATCGACAATATAAAATCTTTGGCGGCAAAGTTCACGCAAAGAGAGTATATCTTCCGGCGCAACAGAAGTTTGGCAATATCTGCCAAAACGCACAACGTCGGCAATAATTTGGGCATCAATGGCATCGTTTTTGGTTTTGCGGATGTAAAGCCCCCGTAGCGCATCGGATTGAATGGGATTTATGACATGAACGGTTTGTTTGTCAGCACGAAGGTGAGCGTATAGTGCAAGCCAGTAATGACCGGTAGCTTCCATGGCAAACACTGCTTCGCAAGACAGTTTGCGAACCTCTTTCATGAGTTTGTTGTACCCTTGATGGGAATTGTCAAATTTCAGCTTCTTGACGATAACATTTCCCGCTTCATCAAGAATAGCGGCTTCATGGTGATACTTGGCGATGTCTACACCAACAAAATACATTTTTTACACTCCAATCTCGGACATTCCTCTGATTACTATGGCTCAAAACCTGTTTTGAGATAAGTTGACAAGCAACATCCGACTCATAATTGAAAAACCATAGGTCAGAGTCTTCACTCTAAGTAAAGTGGACAGCACCACAAGGAGGTGGAAGAAGAACTTCTGTCCATTGGATTTATATCAAAACCTCTAGGGTCTTAATATCTTGATTACTTTATTATAACAG
>JAFXOC010000279.1 GCA_017529085.1 Selenomonadaceae bacterium
ATAGTCGCCACCATGATGCAATACGAATCGTATTCGCCGCGACCTATGCGGCCCCTTAGCTGATGAAGCTGCGACAATCCGAAACGCTCGGCGTGTTCTATTACCATTACGCTTGCATTGGGAACGTTTACACCGACTTCTATAACCGTCGTAGCCACAAGCAGTTTGGTCTTTCCAATATGAAAATTTTCCATTACATCTTCTTTATCTTTATCCTTCATTCGCCCGTGAATAAGGGCGCAGGGAATATCTTTGAAAATACCGCCGCTAAGCTCTGCGTAAATTTCCTCTGCGGAAGGCAGGTCAAGAGTCTCGCTCTCCTCAACGAGCGGACATACGACATAAGCCTGCCTGCCCTTTTCGATTTCGCCTTTGACGAATTTATATATAAGACTTCTCCTATCCGGAGCGCGAAGAAAAGTCCGTACGGGTTTTCGTCCCGGCGGCAACTCTTGTATAAGAGACACGTCCAAATCCCCGTAAACGGTCAGCGTCATTGTGCGGGGAATTGGAGTGGCCGTCATAACCAAAACGTCCGGCGCAACGCCGTTTGTTTTTTCAAGTGCAGCGCGTTGAGATATGCCGAAACGATGCTGCTCGTCGGTTATGACAAGTCCCAATCGCGAAAATTCCACTTTATCCTCTATAAGAGCGTGGGTGCCTATTACTATATCGACTTGATGAGTACGGATTTTCTCATACATCTCATCATGTTCTTTTTTCGTAAGTTTGCCGGTTAAAAGCCCGATTCGAATACCGAAAGGCTCAAGCTGTTCCTTAAAAGAAGCGTAATGTTGCTGAGCCAAAATGCCCGTCGGTGCCATAAGCGCCCCCTGATAATCGTTCTCTACGGTCTTTACGAGAGCAAGCATGGCGACAACTGTTTTTCCCGAACCAACATCGCCTTGCACCAGTCTCCGCATGGGGATAGCTTTTTCCATATCAAGAGCGATACTTTTAAACGCCCGTTTTTGGTCGTTGGTAAGAGCAAAGGGAATGGAAGCGTAAACCTTTTCCAAGAGTTTGCCGTTTGCAAGATGTTTAACGCCTTGCACGTTGGATTGGCTCTGTTTTTTCATCGCCACCAATCCGCACTGTATGAGGTAAAGCTCTTCAAAGGCAAGCCGTCTTCTGGCGAGGGAAACTTCTTTCATGGTTTTTGGGAAATGTATGCGGTAAAAAGCCTCGCTCCTTTCCATAAGACCGTATTTTTTGCCTAAATCTCTCGGCAAAATATCTTCAATCGTCGCCCGTATGCCTCTGTTAAAAACTTCCTCAATCATAGAGCGAATCTGTTTTTGCGTAAGATTGCCCGTAACCTTGTAAATCGGAATTATTCCCTTAGGCGAAGCATCGCCCAAAACTTCAAAAGAAGGCGCGCTCATGGCTAAAGTTCCCATGCCCCCATAAGCGTATTCTATCTCGCCGGTTAGAAGCACCCGCTTTTTTCCCTGAAGGGTCTTCTTTATATAAGCGTTGTTGAACCAAGTAACGACCATATAACCGGTTCCGTCCGCAACGTTAGCTTTTATAAGTCTCATTCCCCTTTTGGAAAAAGTTTCGTTTATCGACATGACGGAGACGATAACGGAAGCTCTCTCACCTGCTATAAGTTCCGATATTTTGCTTATCTTGCTCCTATCTTCATAATTTCTCGGATAATAAGTGATAAGGTCATAAACCGTAATAAGCCCCATATATTCCAAAATTTCCCGCCGCTTAGACCCTACGCCCCTCAAACAATCCAAAGTATCTGTAAGTTCCATAACTTTCTCCTAATAATTCTTTGAATAAAGGATATTTTTCGCCAAATTTGTAAAATCTCCTTTAATATGAAATTTTAAAAGGAAATTTTAAACTTTTTGCAGAATATAAAATGTTATAAAAAATAACTGTGAGTCCGGAGGGCAAATGCCCTTTGGCGGGGTCAAGGGGCGGCGTCCTTTGTGGGTTTGGGCGAAGCCCAACAAAAAATGGAGGTTAAATATATGACGGAGCTTACAAAACTTTTAGGCACCAAATACCCTATTGTTCAAGGGGGTATGGCTTGGATTTCGGACGCTAAATTGGCGGCGGCGGTATCAAACGCAGGGGGCGCGGGAATTATTTCAACCGGCGGCAGAAGCGTAGAGTACACCAGAGATGAGATTAGAAAGTGTAAAGAGCTTACAAGAGAGCCTTTCGGCGTAAACGTTATGTTGATGGCGCCGAATAAGGACGAGATTGTGGACGTTATTTGCGAAGAAAAACCCGCTTTTGTGACGCTTGGCGCAGGAAATCCCGTGCCGTATTTTGAAAAACTTCATGCGGCGGGAATTAAAGCTGTGCCTGTTGTGCCGAACGTGAAACTTGCAAAACGGGTTGAAAGTAAAGGCGCGGACGCTATGGTTGTGGAAGGTATGGAAGCGGGCGGTCATATCGGCGTGCTTACCACGATGGCGCTTATGACGCAGGTTATTCCGGAAGTAAAAATTCCCGTTATAATGGCGGGCGGTTTCGCTGACGGCAGAGGTCTTGCGGCGGCTCTTTTAATGGGCGCGGCCGGCGTGCAGATGGGCACTCGTTTCTTGGTTGCCGAAGAATGTTCGGTTCACGACAATATGAAGCAAAAATTGATAGAGGCAATTGATACCGATACGATCGTAACGGGGCTTACAATCGGTGGGGCTGTGCGGGGAATTAAGAATAAATTTTCGGAAGAATTCGTTGCGTTGGAGTTATCCGGAAAAGCCACAAAACAGGAGCTTTTGGATAAAGCCACGGGCACAAATAAATTGGCGGCGGTAGATGGAGATACGGAAAACGGCATGATGCAAGCGGGGCAAAGTTTGTTGCCGCTAAAGAAAATCGAGCCGGTAAAAGACATTATTGAAAATATTATGTCCGAAGCTAAACAAACCCTTGCTGCGGTAAAGGAGATTTCGCTTTGAAAAAAATAATTCGTTTTACGCTGTCATTCGCTTTGATTTTTGCCGCGCTGTTTACCTCGGCTTGCGGGGACGTGGTCAAAAAAGACGCGAAGTTCAAAATTGTAGCGTCGTTTTATCCTCTCTACATAACGGCTTTAAATTTAACCGACGGTGTGGACGGGGTCGAAGTAATAAACCTTACGAACGGCAGAGTGGGTTGCTTACACGATTATCAGCTTACCACAGGAAACATGAAGACATTGACGGCGGCGAATGTTTTTATAATCAACGGCGGAGGCATGGAAGAATTTATGCCAAGAGTTGAAAAAGACAATCCCAAGCTTGTTGTCGTCGACTCTACGAAAGATTTAAATCTTGATTGGATTAAAGACGACGAAGGGCATATAAATTCTCATGTGTGGATGAACATTCGCCATTATATAGAGCAAGTTCGCGCCATAGCGAAAGGATTGGCGGCGGCGGACCCCGAACATGCCACTTCTTACGACACAAACGCCAGACAGTACGAAGAAAAGCTTCTGCATCTGGAAGAGGAAATGAAAATAGAATTGGAGGGTTTGCCAAATCGCGATGTTGTAACCTATCACGAAGCTTTTCCTTATTTTGCCAAAGAGTTTAACATAAACGTAGTAGCCAATATAGAAGAGGAGCCGGGACATGAACCAAGCCCGCGCCAGGTAGAGGAGATTGTAAAAAAACTTTCATCTTTAAAAAATAAAGTGATTTTAACGGAATCCGCGAAATCGCCAAATTCCGCCGAAATGATAGCCTATGAAACGGGCGCGCAAATTTACGCCATAGACCCTGTTGAAGGCGGCGAAGCTAATAAAGACGCTTATATAGAAGCTATGCGTAAAAATACGAAGGTACTTAGAGAGGCGTTGCGGTAAAAAATATTTGAAATTACGAAACCCCTCCGCCGTTAAAGTCGGCGAAGGGGTTTTAAACGGTTGTGTCAGGGAATATAGATATGGTCGGCTATAATATCCAATCCTATACTTTCAAGTTTTCTTTTTAATTGATTTACGGGCGAAAAAATCGGCGTCATGGTAAGTCGCATTTTAAAGCGTTCCAATGCTCTGTTTTCCATGCCGAAAATAGGCACCCTTGACATAGCGAAAGGGTTTTCATTTTTGGATGTCAGATCGTAATTTACCGTAAACGCTCCTTTATATCCTGCGTTTTTCGCAATATTTTCAATTTCATCATTGTAATCGCCTTCGGGATACGCTAAAAATTCCACGGGTTTATTCAAATGCGCCTCCAAAGCTTCTTTTGAAGTTTTTAATTGAAAATCCGCTTCTTCTTTTGAGGACTTTAAAAGGTTAATATGTCCCATGGTATGACTTTCTAAATTCATAACGCCGCTGTTTTGCATTTCAACGGCTTCATCCCACGTAACATAATTGGGATAAAGGCTGACATAATCCGTAATAATGAAAATGGTTCCTTTTAAATTGTATTTTTTAAGTATGGGGTAGGCGTTTAAATAATTGTCCAAGTAACCGTCGTCAAATGTGATGACCACGGTTTTTTCAGGCAACGCTTCGCCTTTTTCGAATGCCTCTAACATCTCTTTGGGGGTTATTGAATTATAGCCGTTTTCGGCAAGGTATTTCATTTGAGCATCGAAATCCTCAACGGGCACGGTAAGCGCATTTTTATCCTTATCGTTTATTTGATGATAGTTTAAAACGGGAACGGAGTTTTTCGCTTCCTGAAATGCAAAAACGATGGCAAATGTTGCAAATACAAAACATAACAGTACACCATATACTAAAAACCATAAAATTTTTTTCACATTAGGCATCCCTTTCAAAACAAATTAGGATTTTTCTCCTAGAATATATATCAATATAGAATGGTTGTCAAGGACATGGCAACTATAAAAACTTATTTTTGATGGCTCTCAGACCTGAAGGGGTGAAGAGCCACTATAAAAAGGGGAAATAACTTATCCAGATCATACCTGTTCAAGTATTTAAAGTAATTGATACTCTATCGTATTTTTACGTAGGCGAAAATTCAAAGGCTTTTCTAATCGACCCCGGAGCTGAAGCGAATAAGTTAGAAAGCGTTGCAAAGGAAAAAAATCTTACCGTAACCGCTATTCTCTTGACACACTCTCACTACGACCACATAGGCGCAGCGGGAGAACTTGCGGATTATTGGGACGCGCCGATTTATGGAGGGATAACTTCGAACGAAAACGCCGAAAATCCCAAAGTAAATCTTTCAATGTTTATGGACGAGCCGTACATTTTAAAAAATGTTGTGGAGAAAAACGACGGGGATATCATTCAACTTGATGAAAATCATGCGTTAAAGGTTACAGAAACTCCGGGGCATACCACGGATGGGGTCACATATTACGACGAAGAACATAAGATAGCCTTTGTGGGGGACACCATATTTGAAGGCAGTTACGGCAGGACAGATTTTCCCGGCGGTAGCGAGGAAATTCTATTTAAGAGCATAAAAGAGAAAATATTTTCTCTACCAAATGACACGAAGTTATTTTCTGGACATTCAAATCCAACAACGGTAGCGTTAGAGAGAAACCGCTATTATTACAAATAACCAAACGCAAAAAATCCCGCGTTTCGCGGGATTTTTCTCTTGATAACGACGAGGGCGGCGGAACCCTGTGTCGTTATATTTTATTTCTACCGTCGCCCACCCCCCTTTATAACCATAAGAAAAGTGAACATCTATAAAACTTCCGTCGGCCGCTCCTTACTTGTTTCGAGAACAAGCCGCAGGCTTTTCTAAACCCGTGGGTTTAAAATCGCCCTAGAAGAAGTTTACTCAAAAGAGAAACAGTTTATGAAAAAAGTTTCAACGTTTCCTTTTTTCCTCCACTATTTCGTCTATATGTATATCATAACATAAAATTTTCCGATTTCAATAGGTTTTTATTAGAAATTAATTAAAAAATAGCAACAAATTATAAATCGTACAAAATAATAGAGGAATTATGTTATATAAGGTCGAAATAACATTTCGTGGGATTTTCTGATTTTTAAAGAAAATTACAGCAGAATTATGATGGTTGATTTTAGAGGAGGCACCCTTAATCCATGAAAAAAGGGATAGTTTTAGCCGGAGGCTCGGGAACTAGGCTTTATCCTTTGACCAGAGGCGCAAGTAAACAGCTTATGCCTATTTACGATAAACCCATGATATATTACCCCATCAGTACCCTTATGCTTTCAGGGATTCGCACCATGCTTATCATTACTACCCCAGATGATGCGGAGAGCTTCAAACGACTCTTGGGAGACGGCAGTCAATGGGGATTGGATTTGCATTACGCAGTACAAGATAAACCTAGGGGATTGGCGGACGCTTTTTTGGTTGGGGAAGATTTTTTGTCCGGCGAAGGAGCGGCGTTAGTATTAGGCGACAATATATTTTACGGCGCGGATTTTGAGGAACTCACCAGACACGCCGCCGCAAGGGAAGAAGGCGCAACTGTTTTTGCCTATTATGTAAAACATCCGAGCCGTTACGGCGTGGTTGAGTTTGACGAAGAAGGACGCGCCGTAAGCCTTGAAGAAAAGCCTTTGAAGCCTAAAAGCAATTTTGCCGTTACCGGGCTTTATTTTTACGATAACAAAATAACGGATATTGCCAAGACGATTAAACCGTCAAAACGCGGAGAAATTGAGATTACGGATATCAACAAGCATTATCTAAATTTAGGCGAACTTTCCGTGGAAAAGATGGGCAAAGGCTACGCGTGGCTTGATACGGGAACTCACGATTCGCTCTTGTCGGCGGCGACTTTCGTCCAGACAATACAGGCAAGGCAGGGATTAAAGATAGCCTGTCTTGAGGAAATAGCGTACAGAATGAAATATATAACGGCGGAAGATGTGCTGCGCTTGGCGGCTCCCCTGTCTAAAAATGATTACGGGCTATATCTTGAGGAAATGATAGAGGGAAAAAGGAGTTAAAATGAAAATAACGGAAACGACACTATCGGGAGTGTATTTGATTGAGCCGCAAGTTTTCGGTGATGCGCGGGGATGGTTTATGGAAAGTTACTCGAAAAGAGAATTGGAAAAGGGCGGAATAACAGCGGATTTTGTGCAGGATAATCATTCCTTTTCCAAAGATAAGGGGACTCTTCGAGGGCTTCATTATCAGCTTAACCCATATTCGCAGGCTAAAATGCTCCGTTGCACAAAAGGAGAGATTTTAGACGTAGCGGTTGATGTTAGAAAAGGTTCTTCTAATTACGGCAAATGGGTGAGCGCAAGGTTGTCTGCGGAAAATCATAGGGCTTTATTTATACCCAGAGGATTTTTGCACGGTTTTATTACGCTTACGGATGATGTTGAAGTGGAG
>JAFXOC010000280.1 GCA_017529085.1 Selenomonadaceae bacterium
ATTATCGGCGTTATAGGAGATGTGTGAAGCAAATTCCCTTCACGGTCGATATACTCTATATATGCGTCACCGCCGTAAAGATTTAAAAGTTTCCTCGCTATTGGCGTTGAACATTGAATTTCCTGCGGATAGCTTTTATTTAATCTCCCGAATTTTTCAAAAGCCATATTTTCGGGAATGTCCGTTATATTCTTTCTTCCTTCGACTTCTTGCATATAAATCAATATTCTTTTACGCAAGGAAATTTCATCATCAAACCGATAGTATGTTATTTTCAAATTCTATCCTTCCCTTTCTTAACAACAGAGAATTTATCGCTTATTAAAAGACTTAATCCTTGACCGTTATCCCACATCATCATTATCGAGCCTTTGCCGTCTATCCCTATAACCGTTCCTTCAGTTCCTTTAGGCGGCGAATGTGAAGCGTTCATCGAGATCAGTTTGATTCTCGTTCCGACGGGATATTGCCTTTTTCTGTTGGCTATATCCTCTCGGCTTATCATTATAGGCATATATATTTTCCTTTCTATCACGTCCAATGTGGACATTTTTTATACTCATAGTTAAACTTAATTTGACAGGCTTTCCAAAATGTTTTATCATCCCTTTACAAATGATTTATTTAGTTTTCTTTTGGCCATCATGTTTTAAACTTCGTAAAAAAATTTTTCACTCTTTAAATTTTATTTTATGAAAAGAAGTAACAAAATAAAATTAGAATATTGCGAATTTTCTTAATTTAATCTATGCTTTTACAAATAATTTTCCTTCTTCCAAAGCGTCTATTATCTCCTCATTTACAAATCTTTCTCATACGACAAAATCTCGATCGTCTTTGTAAGCGTGGAAAAATTCGTCAATCAACTGCGCCTTGTAACATGAAGTATATTCATTTGTTAATTCGCATTTTTGATAACCGTTATCTGTTTCTGATTTTTTCAGTGTATAACGACCATCAAGTAAAAAATATAACGCTTTCAAATTCTTCGCTTGAAAATATGATGTTTGTCCCTCGTATTCGTTCAAGATACCGAGCAAAGGGAATTTTTCCGATTCTTTAGCCATAAGCTCCTCCTCGTTACAAATGAAGATTGTATTTAAATCGGAAATTATTACCCTTCAGAGAAATTGTCGTTATTTCAAATAATCCGCCGTCTCGCTCAAAATGTTGTGTAAACGCATCACCTCCATGTCGTTTTAACAATTTCTTTGCCATTGATATAGAGCATTCAACTTTAAAAGGATAATCTTCGTCAAGTTCCTCGTCAGAGGCGTTTTCAATATAGTCTTCTACATCTTCAATATCTTCTCTCTCCTGAACATATCGCAAATATGCCAAAGCTCGTTCCCGTAACGGCATTTTCTTTGGAAACCTGTAATAAGTAATTCTCATTTCATCACTCCTATAAATATATCAGTCAATGTATTTATCAAACGACTTTGTTCTTTTTTCTCGCCAAAGATACAGAACTGTGTCGCTAAAGCCTTGATACTAGCGGCTTTCCTGATTTAGTTATATTATTACACAATCGTTCAGAACCACAATGAAGGCACGCTTCTCGTGGGTGATGATGTCGAGCTACCGGATCATCTCCTCGTAATCACGCCCAAGACGGTCGAGACTCTGAACCACCACAGTATCGCCCGGCTTCAAGGTCGCCATCATGTCCATATAGGCAGGGCGGGCAAAGTCCTTGCCACTCTGCTTGTCGACAAAGATATGGTCTGCCGTGATGCCGAATTCCTTCATGGCAAACCTCTGACGGTCATCGTGCTGAGTGACGGTGGAAACCCAGATGTAGCCATAGGTGATTCCGAGCACCGTGTCGTTGGGCTTGCTTTCCTTCTGAGAACTACGAATGTTGTTGATTTCCATATAGAATTCCTCCAATCAGATAGAAAACAAACTACACTCCAATTTTAGAGGAATCCTTGATTTTGTTATATATAGAATTATTTTATACCTTTCTATATATTGGTATAAAAAGAAAGGTATACATAAAAATTTTTGTATTAAATATTGACAAAATGTGTTATAACTCAGTAAAAAGCGGGGTGCGATTAGTGGGAGAAAAGGATTTGATGGAAAAGCAACTCTTCGAACTCGAAGATGTATTTCCGCTATATTCGGCTATAACAATGGTTTTACATTTCGACTACGAAAATCGCTGGACTGCTCCTCGCACATTGAAGGAGTGTTTTAAGAATATCCCGCCCGCACTTGAGCCTTATGTTAGTGATTATAAAATTGATTACAGTCTATCGGTATAAAATGGAATGTATATTGCAAAATTTTCTATTCATGATTGAACTTGAAAATAGGTGCATATCTTCCAAACTTTAGCTTTATACCTTCCAAATTTTAGCAAGTTTAAAATGCACCCTTTTCCAACCATCATAAATTTTATAAATTACACCATTCAGTTTTCTTGCCTTAAAATATGGTAGTTATTGAAAAGAAAAATCCCTCAAAGTGCTTGTAGCAAGCATTTTGAGGGTATTTTACCGTTTTGAATTTTGTATCAAATACGGAATTTTTATATTAACCACAAGAGTATCATCAGGCTTTAATACTTTTACAAGTTTCTTATAAGCGGGACTTGAAATCTTTCCCGCTCTGTTTTTCAGCAAAAATATTTTCTCTTGATACCCCAAATTTAGTTAAGGATATAATTTGTCTGTCAGTATTTTGTTCCGCGGTAGACACTCTTGCGTAACCGTACAGTTTGGACATAAGAACCCCCCTGTATATATGAAAAAACGCATCCGTTTTGTAAAACTGCCATTACAAAACGGATGCATTTTTATTTCGTCGCTGAAAATTTTAATGACGTTTGTCGTAATAATAAACGAAAAACTTGAAAACATTTACAAATCCCTCCATAATACATAAGTACCTAATAGGTATTTATCAACACAAAACTCAACCATTACCTTATGCAAAGAAACGCTAAATTTCAAATGGCGTATTCAGAATAAGTGAGACTTTTTAATTTACATATACTTTATCATCGGGAGGTTGTTATGGATTTTTCCAACATTACCAAAGAGTATATCCGCAATCATAATTTCGATTCGGACGGCGTATCTTACCCAAACGATACGGAAAATATAAGCTATCGTTTGCAAAAAGGCGACGCTTTACCAATGTCCATAGCTGAAAATGCCATCAAACTTAGGAAAGAATTTGTAAATCTGTTTTACAATCATTTTGACGGCAATTTTGCCAAACTTGAAGCCCGTACCGGTATTACGGAAACCGCTATGCGCAAATACCTGCGCGGAAACCTAAAAGAAAAGGGACGAAACATATCCCGCATGGCTATCGCCAAAATTTCCGTCGGTATTCCTCTTTCCATTGGAGAAGCTACCAAACTTTTCCGTTTGGTAGGACATAGTTTAGAGCCGGAAATCTCGTTGCTTGACGCTATAGTGGTTGACGCGTTGAACTGCAAAGACGACATTCAAACGTTCTATGAAACATATCGCCGAGAAATAGAGGATTACTTTCTGACGGAGGGAAATCATCTCGTTGATATTGCCCGTCGTCTTGAAAAGAAAAATTACGGCGGTATTAAAGTTGGAGAGCCGGAAGATATTCTTATGGAGCTTAGGCGACAAAAACTGACGAACACAATAATTGACGCTTACCGTACAGAGTTGCTCAAGGTGGGTATGGAGGCAGATGACGATTGGGAACCGGCTACGGATTTTACAAAGCCGTTCACATTTGACTTACTTGCGTCTTCCATCCTCAATGTTTCCCTCTATCCTTATCAAGAAGAAGCGGTAACGGCGATGAAGCGACATTTTATCGATGAGGATAAAGCGGCGGGTATATTGGTTATGCCAACCGGGAGCGGCAAGACTCTTACAAGCGTTTATTTTCTATTGCGGGAAATGGCGTCGCGCGGATATGAAATTATTTGGCTTGCCCATAGGTTTATGTTGGTAGAACAAGCGGCGAGGGTGTTTTATCGTTTATCGCCTCTTGTTAAAGAAGGAAACAGCGATGCTCCCGATACCATGACCATGACTTGCGTTTCCGGCAAACACGCTTCTTCTCACGCTTTATCCAAGAAAGACGATTTGGTGGTTGGAACGGTGCAAAGTTTATGCCGAAAAACAAAATACATCACGAAACCTCTTAAAGAAAAGGTTATCATAGTGGTTGACGAAGCGCATCACACAATCGCTCCTTCTTATCGTCGCATTATCGAAGATATACGAAAGAAACGCCCAAATGCAAAACTTCTAGGACTTACTGCAACCCCTGTAAAATATACGGATAAGGGTACGGCGGCTCTTATGGATTACTTTGACAATAATATCATATATTCCGTCCTTATGAGCAAACTTATCGCAGATGGGACATTGGCAAAACCTATAAATATTCGCAGAGAAACCAACGTAGATATTGAAACTAGCATTGACGAAGAGGAAATGAAACGTATTCGCCGTAGGGGAGAATTGACGGAAGCAACCATTGACCTCATTGCAAAAACCAACGAACGCAACGACGTTATTGTGGACGAATACGTCAATAATCAAGGAAAATACGGCAAGACTATTATTTTCGCCCTTAACGGTTATCACTGCGGGGTTTTGGACGACGAATTAAAAAAACGTGGGGTAAAATGCGGCTATGTTTACACTTGGAACGATGATAAGGAAAATCAGGAAATAATCGAGAGATTTAGGGATAACAACCGTCCCGACCATATTGACGTGCTTATCAACATAAACATTCTAACGGAGGGCAGCGATATTCCCGACATCGAAACAGTGTTCCTCACTCGCCCGACCGGAAGCGACACTCTTCTTATGCAGATGATTGGCAGGGGAATGAGGGGAGTAGGTTGCGGCGGCACGAAAACCGTCAATATCGTTGATTTTTGCGACAAGTGGTCCAGTTTTACTCGTTGGCTTAATCCAAAATTCCTCATTGACGGCGAAGGAGAATTGCCCAAACCGGTATCTCGCCCGAGCGAACCGCCGGAACTTATACCTATGGGACTTGTCATAGCCGTTATGCGCGGTATCAAGTATGGAAATGTGCAGGTAAAGGCGCATGAAGCGTCGCTTCCAATCGGTTGGTACAATGTAATAGACGAAGAAGGCAACGATGAAAAAGTTATCGTATTTGCAAGTCAAGAAGACGGTTACAATGCTATGAAAGCCGATATTGTCAAACCGAAAATTTCGGTAGAGTTTGACGGAACGGAACTTGCCAAAAAATATTTCAACGGCTTTGGGCTGACTCCGGTCACCGACGACTTGGTAGACGTGGCTAATTTTATCCGCGATATGGGATATTTTCCCGAATTACAGACGTTTGCAGAGCGTGACGAGATTGACCCCGGAATATTGGCGGCAAAGTTTAACGATGAGCGTCTCCCGATGGTTACGACAAAAGAGCGTATCGGCGAGATTTATCGCAAGTATAGGACGCTCATTGACAGCCTTTACGGAAACCGCGACTATTACGAGCGACGCATCGTGGATTTCATGATGTACCCCAAAGGAATCGTACCTATTGGTACGCGCATAGAAGAAGTCGAGAAGGAATTTTATCGACTGGATCCCGCTCCGTTTGACGAAACTCTCGATAATCTTTTGGAGGAGGTAATGATCGAACAAGCGTCCATACTCGGAGAAAACTATCGCAAGCCGACTATCACATGGACAGACAAACCGTACAAGAGCTATTTTGCGCAATACGACAGCGCAATCGACCACATAAAAGTCAACGCCGTGTTAAATTCTAAGAGCGTTCCAAAAGATACGATGAAATTTCTCATCTACCACGAATGTTTACACCAACTAATACATGGACATGGCGCGGAATTTCGCAAGTTAGAGCGTCGTTATCCCAATTTTACGGAGCATGAACATTTTTTGGATTGTAAATTTCCCGATTTCTATAGGGAAAAAGCTATGTAGGAGGAATTCAAATGGGTGCGGTGGTATTTTGCAACATAACTTGGATGAAGGATTATAGAGGAATTACTGACTATGATAAACCAAACGGCAAGGGCGGCTCTTTTGTAAAAGAAAACAACGATGCGATGGAGCAGACAAATTTCCTGCCATTCGACGGAATTTGCTACGGCTATGTTATGCACAGAGGAAATCTTCATATTGAGAGTTTAGACAAAACGGCGATAAAAACCGACGTGTTGGACGATGTAACTGTGGTATGGGTGGCTACGGGCGATAACGGCAGAAAAATCGTCGGTTGGTACGAAAACGCCGAAATGTACCGCGATTGGCAAGTATACGAGGAAAACGGCTGCTATATAGAGTATAATTTTCGTACAAAAGCGGAAAATGCGTATCTTATTCCGATAGGTATGCGTAATTTTTCTATCCCAAGCGCAAGTAAAGCTGGAAAAGGTCGCGGCATGGGGCAGTCTAATGTTTGGTACGCCGATTCCGAATTTGGTCGGCAGTTTATCCCCAATGTGCTGAAATATTTAGCCGAAATCAAGCAAAAATGCCGTATTGTAGGCTTTACGGCGGAAGAACTAAAAACAGCCGCAAATATTCCTAATAAAACGAGCGATGAACTTTTGGCTATGGCGGCTAAGGCTTGTGACAACGGAGAATATCTTAAATCTTTGCAAATTTGCAATCAAGCGCAAGCCGTGGAAGAATCTCCCTACGGCGCAGTCAGAGTCTGCCGCGCCCTCAACTTGGAGAAGCTCTTTTGCTATGACGAAGCAATCGAAGTCTATAAGGATGCGCTAAAAAATTTCACGGAGGACGAATACGAAGCGTGGCGGGATGTGGAAGCTAAAGAAAAACTCTCATGGCTTTACCGCATAACGGGAAAAAACTTTTTGGCGTGGCATTTAGAAGAAGAAATCTTCGCCGCATACAAAGAAGGCAAAAATAACGCCGGTATGGTGGAGTCTTTGCTTGAAATGATGTCCATAACCGAGGAAGAAGGAAATTTCGATACGTTAAAGGAATTAATTGCCCGCTTTGATGACATCGGAACGAAGTATTGCGCCGATGTTGTGGATGAATACAGAGATGTGGTGAAACAGAAGGGATTAGCCGGATGAAGAAAAAGAGTTAAGAAGCGTTATACGTTAATGTTTTATATATTGAATTGTTTTATACCTTACCACATACTAGAGCAATTTTCAAAATTATTGATGCTAATATGCCCTTTATTTAAGCAAGAGCACCGACCAACTAATGACAGTATATTTGAAAATTGCCATAGTATAAAAAGAAAGGTATACATAAAAATTTTTATATTAAATATTGAAAAAATGTGTTATAATTCAATAAAAATGGGGTGAGGCTAGTGGGAGAAAAAGATTTGACGGAAAAAGCAGCTCTTTGAACTCGAAGATGTTTTTGCGGATATTGTTAATGTCTTATTACTGGACGGCAAAACACTAATTTTACCCGAAGAATTAACACCCGCAAAGAAAGATTCAATTTATAAAGACAAAGAATTAAAAGTACGAATGCAGGAGAGAGATGTGGCAAAACTCTGGACTCAAGGAAACATTCGTATGGCTTTCTTTGGTCTGGAAGACCAGACAGCAATAGATTATGATATGGCTCTACGAATAATCGGGTATGACGGCGCAGTTTATCGAGCGATGCTTCTAGAAAAAGATAAAAAAGACGCAGACTTTCCTTTATATCCTGCTATAACAATGGTTTTACATTTTGACTACGA
>JAFXOC010000281.1 GCA_017529085.1 Selenomonadaceae bacterium
AACACGGTTTCCGTAGCTTCTGACGATGACTGCGTAGGCATAACGGCAATTTTCGCCTTTGGCATACCCTCTTTGCCTTTTTCCTCTCTCACGGTTTTTAAAGCTAATGAACCCGCAAAATCCGTAGCTATAATCGTCGCTTGTATGGTGCTTCCCATTTCGTTATCTATCACCACGCCGAAAATTATGTTTACTGTCTCATCAGCGTTTTTATAAATAAATTCCGTAGCCTCGTTCACATCGTAAAGCGTCAGCGCGTTAGATGCCGTAATGTTTAAGATAAGTCCTCTTGCGCCTGTCAGCGTCTTATCTATCAACGGACTTGTCACCGCTGATTTCACCGCTTCAACGGCGCTGTTGTTGCTCTTTCCTATGCCTAAGAGAGCATCGGAAGATTCGCTCTGGGTAAAAATAGTCTCCACATCTGCGAAGTCAACGTTCACTATGCCGGTTGTCAAAATAAGCTCCGCTATGGATCGAATGGCTTGGCGTAAAACATCATCGGCGGACTTAAACGCGTTTACGAGCGACAATTTTTTATCGGCAATCTTCATCAAATTATCATTGTGCACAACCAAAAGAGCGTCCATATCCGCCTGCATCTTTTTTATGCCTTCCATAGCTATTCGCTGTTTTCTTGAGCCTTCAAAAGAAAACGGAACCGTCACAACGCCAATGGTAAGAATCCCCATATCTTTTGCAATTTTAGCCACGACAGGAGTTGCGCCGGTGCCTACGCCGCCGCCCATGCCCGCTGTAAGGAACACTAAATTGGTATCAAGCATCATCTCTCTGATCTTGCGCTCGTCCATATTAGCCGCAGCCTCACCAATTTCCACATTTCCGCCCGTGCCGCGACCTTTAGTTAATGCCTGACCTATCAAAAGAGGAGTGACGCCGGCTTGTTTCGCTCTGGCAAGTTGTTTTTCGTCGGTATTAACCGCAACCAGTTCCACATCGCCTATATCTTTTTCAGTCATGCGAACAAGAACGCTGTTGCCGCCGCCACCAACGCCGAACACCTTCATTTTAACAATCTCTCGTTGAAGATTCAAATCCTCAAAGACCATATACCGCGCCCTCCCACAGTTTTAAAATGCCCTAATTCCAGATTTTTTCTCCGTTAGGAGAAAAAAATTCATACGTCAGCATTTCAACAAGGCATCCGAGAGACACCCACGCCTTGCGGCGGGAGACATCTTAGCCTTGTTATATTTCTGAAGTTTCAAACTCTAAAACCTCTGTTAAATCTATTTTCACGTCAACTTATTCGGTTAAAAAAAAATTTGCTAAAAATTAATAATTATTGTAATATTTTTTTGTGATTTTTTGGTGAAAGACTGTAATAGGTTTTTCAAATTTGTATGCTAATTACAAATTTTATCGTTCAATTTTCCCATGATCGTTGGACAAATTTTTGAAAAATCTTACGAAAATCTTTCAAAAATAAGAGAAAAAATCCTTTCAAAAATAAGAGAAAAAATCCTTGCGCAACAATTTTTTTTGCGGTATAATTAACGTAACCGAAGTAAAGTTTTGCCCGGAAAGGAAGATGACCTATGGCCGGAATAAGTAATGTGGGATTAAGCTCACTTAATCGCGCTACTGCGGGAGTTAGCAGCAGCATAAAGAAGATTTCTACGGGTTCCAATTACCCGAGCGCATCTTACGGTTCCTCCGAATACGCTATTTCTAAACGCACCAATTCCAACA
>JAFXOC010000282.1 GCA_017529085.1 Selenomonadaceae bacterium
TGGCAGGAATGAGGGCATTAGTAGCATGATTAAAAATATGCTATCCATTAATATTCCACTAGAACAGATTATCCAAGCTTCAGGCTGGAGCAAGGACCAAATCCTTTCATTACGATAACCCTTCACCGAAGCCGCCTTACGGCGGCTTTCCAGAGTGTAGACTTATTATTGTCATTCATTTCTCATACTCTCCCCCCTACCCCCCTCTAAGAGGGGGCTTTGTTAGAGGCAATTTGAAATTTTGACTCTAAAACAGTAATTTGAGCGCCTCTCCTCTACGAGGGAGGGGAACCGCTAAGCGGTGGAAGGAGAGCCATGAAGAGCACGATATTTATTGATTTGTCTACAGCCTGTACCGCCTATGGCGGTTTTTTATTTGCGTCCGTCGGTTATATCTATAGTTCTGCCACCATCTACTGTTATCTGTTGCCCTGTCATCCACGCAGAAGCCGGAGACAAAAGAAATTCAACTACCGGTGCAATATCTTTTGGCGAACCTTGCCCTAAAGGCACATTTTTTTTAGCATCTTCAAGAATAGACTCGCTATTGTATATGCCTGTCGTCATACGCGTAACCATACCACCGGGCAAAATAGAATTTAATCTCACTTTAGGCGCAAGTTCAACCGCCAGGTTTCGCATCAAACCGTCAAGCGCAGCCTTTGACGAACCGTAGGCGCTAAACGCCGCCGCTCCGCGATTACTTATGTTACTTGAAATAAATACAACATTTTTTAAAGTTTGCTTATTTATCTTTCTGGAGTTTAACATCTTGACCAATAATGCGGGAGAATAAACGTGCAACGAATATATACGCTGAAAATCTTCAAGGCTAAGCCCTCGTAACGGAAGCATCCGCAACATTCCCGCAGAATAAACCAATGACTCAATTTGTATATTTTTCTCACGCAACCATGAAGAAAAATCTTCCTCTAGCTTGTCAGAACGAACAAGATCAAACTTCCATATAAGAACGTCACTGTTTTTTTCACACAAATCCTTAGTTTCTTGAAGTCTTGTCTCATCCCTGCCGTTCAATATAAGATTATTGTTCTTTGAAAGATGTATAGCCGTTTCTCGACCCACTCCCGACGATGCGCCCGTTATCAATATGTAATTTTTCATGCCAATACCCCATTAACAATAATCATAATTAATCTTTACCGCTATATATACGCATATAACACCGTTTCCGGGAATTTCAAAGAGTGATGACGGATTTTAAATTTATAATCCGGAACTAGCGACTTTACATAAAGCGGTATTTCATAATAATCCGTCAAGTTATGATACAGCGTTATAGCCAATTTGGGCTTATCTCGTTGTATAATATTCTTAGCGCCATGCAACATATCCATTTCAGCGCCTTCAATATCCGCTTTAATAAAGCTTATATGCGATTCATCCTTTAAATACGTATCTAAATCAACTACCTGTACAGTACCTTCTTCGGAAGATTTCACTAATCGCCTTGCTCCCACCATTTCAGGATACCATTTGCCTTCGGCTTCGTTTAATTTTGCGTATTCTTTCCCCACTCCGTAAGGGACGCACTCAATCTGTCTTTCATCTAAAGCAGCTTCCATGCAGATTCGTTTAACTCGATGCGTCATAGCTTCATACTGTTTCCTTCCGGGTTCAAAAGCGTATGCCTTTTTAAAATAATTTCCCCTGCTACGGACATAATCTTCAATCGTATCTCCACAATACGCGCCACAATCAATAAAAACCTCCTCCGCGTCATACACATACATTTCAGGTAAGGAAAAATATTGAAGCGGATCATAATAAGACCATATCGCAGATTCCGGCAAAAATTTAAAATGTACCGCCAAAGAAACCGAAAATACTTCTTTGGAGTAATCATCCTCCAAATAATCAAAAACTATCTTTAAATTGGGACGGAACACAAGAAAAAACCATTCTACCCTAGAAAATAATTGAAAACGTATTTTATACTGTTTCAATAAATTTTCGTATTTTTTTAAATAAGAATCCTTTTCCAGAATAACTACAACGGTTTTTCCCTCAAGTTCCCGCAAATAGGATTCAATTTCCGAATCGTCCAACTTATCAACATAACATCTATCTTGGATCAAAAATCCTTTTTCACGAAAGAAATTATACCCCCCCCCCGCATTTAGTTTCTTCCATTATAACAAGCGGTATATAAGATGTTACGCAAAACGGCTTACTGTCAATATTAAAACCTTTACCGTCAAACGTACATGCAAATGCTCGTTCATCCCAAAAGATGTTTTTATCCAACATAAAACCCCACTCATCCCCGACATGATTTTTCATAACAAAACTAAAAATATCGTTTTATTGAGCCGTAAATCCACCATCTACGCTCAACACAGTCCCCGTAATCCACTTTGCCGCATCGGACAACAAAAATGCTATGGCGCAAGCAATATCCGTAGGCTCACCCCACCCCAAAGGATGCATTGCGCCGACACGTTCTGCGTAGGCATCATCAAGGAATTTAATAACACCTTCTCCCAAAGGTGTTTTGACGAAACCCGGAGCAACACAATTAACCCTAATTCCCTTTGGCGCAAGTTCCATTGCCAAAGCTTTTGTCATACCGATATTAGCTGCCTTGGTAACCGCATAAGCCACATTAGAAGCCGATCCAACCAAACCGTAGACAGATGAAATGAATACAATAGAACACCTTTTAGAACTATCGTACATCCCTTTGCGAGAAAACACCTTTGCCAGCAATAAACCCGCCTGAGTGTTAATTTTTTGCACTTTTTCATACGCTTCAACAGTTAGCCCACGCAATGGCGAAAACGAAGGTATTCCCGCGCAATGAACCATTCCGTGAAAATATCCTAATTTCTCTTTACACAAACTAAAAACTTCCTGAAATCTGTCAAAATCGGTAAGATCTAAAGCACAACAAATCCCGGATTTATCAATAAGTCGATTGGTTTCCTCCAACCCTTTCTCATTTATGTCCAACAATATACAATTTGCCCCAAGACTATAAAGAAGTTTTGCAGTTTCGCGACCAATACCCGAAGCGGCACCTGTAACTATAACGTTTTTCTCATTCAACTGAAACGGATTCATACGCTTACTCCATTAAATTCAAAGCATCCGACACCGTAACCAAATTTTTTATATCCTTAGGCAAAACGTTCTTTTGAAATTTACTCGTTAATACCGACATAAAAGCGAGCACCGAAAGAGAATCCCATTCCTCATAAGAAGATAATGTATCACTTTCAGATAATGTTCCTTCCTCTAAATCCATGACTTCTTCCATTAATTTAATTTTCTCTTGCTTTTCCATATATATTCCTCCTGTCGAACGATAAAGATAAACTTACAAATAAAAGTCTATCAACAATAACAATAAAGCACAGTTTCGGTAAAATCCGAGGAATGGTGACGCACTTTCATTTTGTATTCCGGCACCAAACTTTTTATATATAAAGGTATCTCAAAGTAGTCCGTTAATTTATGATAAAGGCAAATAGCTAAACATGGTTTTTGCTCGGAAATAATTTTTTCTGCGCCTTTGAGCATATCCATCTCAAAACCTTCAACATCAGCCTTTATGAATCGTACATTCTCACTTCCACAAACATCATCTAAAGCGACAATATCCACGGTATCAACTTTCTCAGATAGACTTTCATCTAATTCCGTTAAACTTGTACCGATAATATGATTGCTAAGCACACCAGAGTGCATTGAAGCTTTTGCCGTATGGCTACCCACTCCCACATTGAGACAAACGATTTGTTCGTCACCTAATGCCCATTCAGATAACAATCGCTGTTTTCTGCTGAGTAAAGCCCGATACTGGCGCGGAGCGGGTTCAAAAGCATATATTTTACTAAAAATACCTTGACGACTTTGTATAAACGATTCTACCGTATCGCCAACAAACGCGCCGCAATCCACATACACGCCATTAACATCCAATTGATTCATTTCCGGAATGGGAAAATATTGATTCTTATCAAAAAATTTGTATAAAGCCTCATTAGGTTTTACCTTAAATCTTACATTCAAAACCTCGGTAAAAATATTTCGTGACAAATCATCTTCTAACAGTTGACTTGCTTTAATAAGGTTCGGACGAATATACTCGTAAAATGTTTTCATTACGGAAACCGTTTGACACCTAATACCGGAATCCTTGAAAATGCTTTTATATTTCTTCAACAAAGAAACATTTTCGAAAAGCAAAATCACATCTTGTTTTCCCGAATATTTGTTCACACAATCTTTTACCGATTCTAAATCGTCCCGAATAATGTATACTTCATAATTTGTCAATCCAGAAGTTACAAGCATTTGTTCAGTATATTCTGTCCCCCCCCCGGATTTTCTGATTATTACAATCGTATTCATAGATGTAATAGGATTAACCTCTGCATCCAAATCTAAATCGTATCCGTCAAAAATCATGCCATAAACACCATCTGACCAAATACTGCGCTCCAATATAAACACATCCCTTTTTTTATAATTACGGAACATACTTCATCGTGTTCATACAAACCGTAGAATCAAGATTTAACACAACAGAAGCCACCGCCATCCCCATGCCAAAGCCTGAAATCAATACGTTTTTGCTTTTATATGACTTCCAACCGTCACCCGCTTCTGTCAATAACAACGGTATAGAAGCAGACGAAGCGTTGCCTATATTTTGAGAATTAAAAATCACCTTATCTTTTGACATTCCTAAATTTTCCTGTAATGCCTTAATCAACTGGTGATTTGGCTGATGAAACAAACATACATCAATATCTTCTTTTTTTATCTTCAAAAAAGAAATTAAAGTTTCTATATTTTTAGGTACTTCATCCAATGTAAAATTGAGAACTTCCAATCCGTCCATCATCGAAAAATTATCGGGATTGTTTTGATCCAATACGCCGTCAACGGTTGTACGTGGACTTTTCATTCCTCCATTCGGTACATATAACGAATGGAATTTGTCACCATAACTGTCTATATTAAAAAAAATATTTCCATTACCTTCCGAATCTCGGTCTAACAAAACGCAAGCAGCGCCATCGGCAGATATTGCTCTGGCGGCAAAAACCGTAGAATTAACGAAATAATGACTTGAAACATCCCCACAACAAAGCAATACTTTCTTATTTTCAGCCAAACTTGAAAGTATAATACCGCCAAGATATAAACCATACACAAAACCGGGGCAACCCAAATTTACATCAAACGCAACAATATCATGAGACAACCCTAATTTCTTCTGTAAAACAAATGCTGTTGAAGGCGCGATATAATCAGGTGTTTGTGAAACAAAAATTAATGCTCCTATACTGTTTTTATCTATATCATAATTGTCCAGCATTGCTCTGACTGCTTGAAAACACATATCAGCCGTAGTTATTCCGGGTTTTACAATGCTTAATTTTTTAAATCCTGTTTCCCTGATTGTTCTGGCAATCTTCTTTTCACTGGCATAACCGCGACAATATTCTTCGACAGAAACGCTTTGATTAGACACAACTCCGGCAACTATGCTTATCTTAAAAGGATATGATTTTAACAGCATAATAACTCCTTCTAAAAACGACCTACCAAAAATCCACCGTCTATTACCACATCGCTCCCGGTAATCCAACTAGCCGCATCGCTCATCAAAAATAACGCCATACCGCTAATGTTTTTAGGTACCCCAAGACCTAATGGATATGCTGATTCAAGATCGGAAGAAACTATTCCGCCGGATTCTTGTTCTGCAAGTTCTGTCATATTAGTTTTAACCCATCCCGGACTAATACTGTTTATTCTCTGCTTATTTGCCGCAATTTCGCTCGCTATGGATTTTACAGCGTTGCTTACCGCTGCTTTTGCCGCGGCGTAAGCAATTCCACCTTTTTGACCGATATAAGAAGCGGCTGAAGAAAAAACCACAAAGGAACTTCCAACGCAAGAATATTTCTTACGAGTGATAAATTTCAAGAAAAACAACATTCCCCAAAAACTGGTTTCTACTACATCTCTGGCATCTTCTTCATCTAACATCTTTAAAGAAGCTATTTTACTTATGCCGGCAGTATAAATTCCTCCGTTTATTTTCCCATATTTTGTTACAAATGGATCTAAAACACCACGCCAATCGTTATCGCGGGCGCATAAAACATTAATGACCGCAGTAGTAATTTTATCGGGATAAAGAAGTCGAACATCGTCCAAACGTTCGTTATTTCGAGCTATCGCCAAAACATTTGCACCGGACTCCGCAAGATCCAATGTAATTTGTTTCCCTATACCTGATGATGCTCCAACAACCACATAATTTCTATTTTGAAAACAAAAATTTATGTCCTGCACAGTCTCACCCCTTATTCCCTTGAAAATCATTTTTTATTCATTAACAATTTCATATAAATCCCGCACAGTTTTTGCTTCTCTAACTTTTTGCGGTTCTACGCGTCTGCCCAAATGTTTTGTACACATCGCTAAAAAGGAAACGTAACTTAACGAATCCCACTCTTCAATATTCTCTAACGAAGAATCCATGCTTATATCTTCTTCTGTGTCCATAAGATTAACCAATTGTTCTATAAAATCATGTTCATTCATAGTTCAGTCTTCCTTTCATACAACCTTAACGTAATAAAATTACATTGTAATTATTCGAACATTAAATGACTTATAAGAAAAATTCTCTATAAAACGATTTTCTCCAATCCTCATAAGTCAATTCCATCGTCACCACTTCCTTAACTTTACCGCCTTTCTTTAATTTATGACTACTTATAATTTTACTTCCCATTAGCTTATTCATTTTTACAACTCGCTCGTTATCCAAAAAAACATCTGTAACAGTTTTTTTTATTCCAAGAGTTTCAAAACCGTAATATAACAACAGCTCACCCGAATATATCCCCGCGTCAACCGGCAAATCCAATTCGGGGGCTAAATAACTGCCACCGTCTCCTGTTTTAGTTACAGGGTCATACTTAGTGTACCCCGCGTATCCTACGAGTTTATCTTGATACACAAAGGCAAAGTTCAAAGTGGGATCTTGCTCTTTAATTTTTTTAAACCACGCCAAATGTTCGTCCCACGTTATAATATGATCCGTTAACATTTTCGAGTGAATTTCGGGTGAGTTGCGCCACTCCAACAACTGCGACAAATCACTTTCTTCGATTTCTCTGATGGCGTAATCGCCTATACTTATATAAACTTTACTCAAGCAATCCCCACCACGTTTCAGCTCTCAACCAATCATATCCCACGACAACGCCGTACCCCGCGCAATATCTCTATTTACCCTTTTTCCCAATAACATCTCGTAATATTTTGGCGATAATCCAAGCCCCGGGCGAATACTGCGAAGATTTTTCTCCGTGAACGCGTCACCGACTTTCATGTCCTCGCAAACATAAAGACTACGCCTGCCGACTGAGCTTTCATGCCCCGATACGCCATAAGTGATTTTGCCCAAAGCCACATAAGCGTTCCGCGCTTCTTCAACCAATTGTTTCATTTCGGAAGGATTTAATGAGAACGACGCGTCAACTCCGCCATCATCCCTTGATAAAGTAAAATGACGCTCAATTATACATCCGCCCAGCGCAATTGAAGCGATAGAAACACCGATACCCATGGTATGATCCGAAATTCCCACCGGACAATCAAAAAGCTGCTTCAAATGCGGAATCGTAAGTAAATTTGAATCCTCCACAGCCGCAGGATAAACGCTTGAGCATTTTAACAGCGCAACATCATCGCAACCGTTCGTTTTCGCCGCGCGTATGCACTCGTCAAGTTCCGCCACCGTAGCCATCCCGGTTGAAACAAGCATTGGTTTTCCCGTAGAAGCCGCTTTCTTAATCAATGGAATGTCTACATTTTCAAAGGAAGCGATTTTATACGCCGGCGCATCCAGTTTTTCCAAAAATTCCACAGCCGACGCATCAAAAGGAGTACTAAAACCTATAATCCCCAGTTCTTTGCAACGCTTAAAAATTGGTTCGTGCCACTCCCACGGCGTATAAGCTTTTTGATAAAGCTCGTAAAGCGAATTACCGTACCATAAACTGTTGGGATCATCGATATAAAATTCATCTTCTTTTTTATCTATGGTCATGGTATCCGCCGTATAAGTTTGGAGCTTTATCGCGTCCACACCGGCATCCGCCGCAACTTCCACGATTTTTATGGCGCGTTCCAACGAATGGTTATGATTGCCGGACATCTCGGCTATTACAAAAGGTTTGTTTCTCTGAAAAAAAGACTCCGACATACCGTTCACCTCGCATTCATTAAAATATCCGCTGCTCTACCCTGTTTATGATTTTCAAACAGCTTACGCATCGCGTTTATCATTTTACCGTATAATTTGGAAGTTCTACAAATCTCTTTAACGGCGGATACTATATCTAAAGCGGATACGCTCTTTGATTCTCCAAGATACTTCCAAATACCTAACGAATCATAATACTCACCGCCGCCGGATTGATTGTCCGCTATTGAAACCACTAAGGAGGGCAACTCCAAAAAACATCGTTCCCAAGTAGCAGTACCCCCCGCGCCGATTGCCAAATCAGCGTTAGCCATAAGGGACGCCATATAATCAACCTGATAATGATATTTCCACTTTTCGTGAGTCCGGCATCTATCGGCAATTTTCTCCGCATGCGGATTGCTGCCACCAACCGCCACATCTACGTATATTTCCGGAAAATATTCCATAGCTTCCAAAGTCTTGCTTGTCTCGTCCGTCAAATCGGCGCCGCCGAAAAAAACAAGTATACGGTCAATACCGCCGTTTCTTTGTCGCATTTCCTTTTTTGCAACATAAAATTCGTCTCTCAAAAGGAGATAATCAAGCCCCATAAGAAGCGAACATTCTTTAGGAACAAGCCCCTCATAAACCTTTTCCCTATTAGGTGAAAAATTTTGATCCAACAGAGCGTCTACATTATGCTTCCGATTTGCCAAATCATCTATAGCCATGATGTGATTGACAAAAGGTCTCAGCATATTTTCCCAAGTTTCGTCTATGGCGTAACTATCGACTATCAGCCAATCAACTTTTTGAGGTCTGGAAATCGCGAAAATTGTCTCTTTCGCGTCCAATTCCTGCGATACGGTAAGCCACGTTGCGTAACCTTCAAGGTTAGGGTTCGCATCATGTTTAGGTAATGTCACAAGCGTAAACCCAAGACTTTTAATTAAGGAACATAGGTTCCCCTCCAAATTTCTGGAAACAAAGACTATATCGTAAACTCCCTTTTGGCGCAACTGTTCTGCTAAAGTCAGGCAACGCATTAAATGACCGCTACCGATTAAGAACGAAGAGTCCACGCGTATAACAACACGCATATTCAACTCCCCTTTCTACATCTCTTTCGCTTGATTAGAATTTTTTATATTCATTTGCTAACCAGCCGTAACGATAGCCGTTAATGTACTCACCATCAGACATAACCTGTCGGCGAAAAACGCCTTCTCTCATAAAACCATTCTTTTCTAGGGCTTTACAACTGCCAACAGCTTTTTCGTACGCCCCCGCTTCGATACGATGAAGATGAAGCTCGTGAAAACCAAAGTCACAAACCAAATTTATCGCTTGGGTGGCAATCCCTTTATTCCACAATTCCTTTTCACCTATAAAATAACTTATATCCGCCAAACAATGTCACGAGTTAATCGGACCTATTTTAATATTTCCAATGTGCCGATCGTCCGAATTTAGTCGAATTGCAAATAAAACGCTGTGATCGTTTTCCCGTTGAAACTCGACAAATTCTTGCACGGTTTTCAACGTTTGCTTGTTCCATCTAACTTCTAAATATCGGTTTACCTCCGAATCGTTCAACCATGAAACATAGCGTGAATTGCAATCGCTCATTTCTATCTGACGAAGGGTTATACCCCCCCCCCAATATAAGTTTTGTCAGTAATCATCAACTATTCCTTTCTGCCTTCACTTTATATTTCTCTTAAACACCGGATCAACTTTTCCGCCGAAAAGAATACCTTCCAAGCTGTCAGCTTCAATTGCTTGTTTTATTTTTTCGAAAGCCTTTTCCGTGGCTTCAAGGTAGGCATTAGCTTCTTTTTCCGTATGTGCGGCGTTTAAGTTATAAAATGCAAAAATCAAAATACCGCTGCTTATCATTTCCTGCGAATATATGGATTGAATATCAAGATACGACAACGAACCGTGACCCTCAAATGAAATTCCCGCATGCGCCGGAAGCCCCGTTACAGACAAAACATCTTGCAATTTATATTTGTCAACGAGTTTAACGACCCCGTTCCTTTGAATATTGCCTATAGTTTTTATGTGTTCGTAAAATCCCGGTTGCTCCAAAATTTTTATTGTAGCCAAAGCCGCCGCCATTGAAACAGCGTCACCACCAAATGTGGTAGATACAAAAACACCTTCTTCTATTTGATCAAGCAACTCTTTGCGACCTGCAACGGCCGAAATGGCGTAACCGTTAGCCATGCCTTTACCGAAAGCGGCAAGATCGGGTTTGACCCCGTAAATTTCGGAAGCTCCCCCTAATGCGTCGCGAAATCCCGACACTACTTCGTCAAAGATAAGAATCGCTCCATACTTATGGGCAATTTCCTTTACGCCTTCAAGATAACCTGCCTTTGGACCGTTGCTTTGAATAGGTTCTAAAATAACAGCCGCTATATCGCGATTTTTCAGTTTTTCTTCTAAATCTTGCAAATCGTTATACTTAAAATTCCGAGTTAAATTTCGCACCGCTTCGGGTACGCCTTTGTGATTTTCAGATGCGCCTATAGACCAATCGTGCATACCATGATAGCCTGACATTAAGACTTTTTCTTTCCCGGTATACGCTCTTGCAAGCCTTATCGCCGCCGTTGTAGCGTCGCTTCCGTTTTTTACGAAGCGAACCTTCTCTGCGCACGGTATAATCTGGCAAAGCTTCTCCGCCAACTCCGCTTCAA
>JAFXOC010000283.1 GCA_017529085.1 Selenomonadaceae bacterium
GAGAAAAAGAAAAGAAAGAACTCGCCTTTACCCCAAACGATCTTCTTTAGCCTCAATTTCCTTTAAGATTTTTTCGATGAAATCTTGGGCGTTCATGGTGTTAGAGTCTTTTTCACCGTAGCGGCGAACGTTTACCGTGTTGCTTGATACTTCCTGATCGCCCACTACAATGGCGTAAGGGATTTTTTTGACTTGGGCTTCGCGAATTTTGTAGCCCGTTTTTTCGTTGCGGTCGTCAACTTCCACGCGAATGTTCGCGTCAAACATTTTTTTCTTTAGTTCGTAGGCGTAATCTGCGTGTTTATCCGTAATGGGAAGTATGCGAACCTGCACAGGCGCAAGCCAAGTGGGGAAAGCCCCCGCATAGTTTTCGGTTAGTATGCCTATAAAGCGTTCGATACTGCCGTAAACCACACGATGAAGCATGACAGGACGGTGTTTTTCGCCGTCTTCGCCAACATAGGTGAGGTCGAATTTCTCCGGCATCTGCATATCAAGCTGAATGGTGCCACATTGCCATGTGCGCCCTATGGAATCCTCCAAATGAAAATCAATCTTAGGCCCGTAGAATGCGCCGTCGCCTTCGTTTATAATATACTTCAAACCGCGATTTTCAAGAGCGTTTTGCAAGGCTTTCGTAGATTTTTCCCACATCTCGTCGGAACCCATGGAATCTTCGGGTCTGGTGGAAAGTTCCGCCGTATATTTTAAGTGGAAAGTATTGTAAACTTCGTCAAAAAGGTCTATGGTGCGCTGAATTTCCTCCTCAATCTGTTCGGGAGTTATAAACAAATGAGCATCGTCTTGGGTAAAATTGCGTACACGGAAAAGACCGTGAAGCGCTCCCGATAACTCGTGGCGATGCACTACGCCAAGTTCGCACATACGAAGAGGAAGCTCGCGATAGCTATGCGGATGGCTTTTATATACGAGCATTCCGCCCGGGCAGTTCATGGGTTTTACCGCATAATCTTCATCGTCGATTTGGGTAAAATACATATTTTCCTTATAGTGCGCCCAATGTCCCGATTGCTCCCAAAGAGCGCGGTTTAATATGAGCGGCGTCTTTATTTCCTGGTACCCATAACGGCGATGGACTTCTCTCCAATAATTTATAAGCTCGTTCCTTATAATCATGCCGTTCGGATGGAAGAACGGGAATCCCGGACCTTCTTCGTGCAAGCTAAACAAGTCTAATTCTTTGCCAAGTTTTCTGTGATCGCGTTTTGCGGCTTCTTCGAGCATATGGAGGTAATTCTTTAAATCCTCCTCTTTCTCAAAAGCCGTACCATAAATACGCTGGAGCATTTTATTCTTTTCGCTGCCGCGCCAATACGCGCCGTTTACGCTTTGAAGTTTTAACGCCTTTACTTTGCCCGTAGAAACAACGTGAGGACCCGCGCATAAATCCACAAATTCGCCTTGAGTATATAGAGAAATCGTCGCATCCTCCGGCAAATCTTCAATAAGCTCAACTTTATACTTTTCGCCTTTGTCTTTAAACATCTGTATCGCGTCAGCGCGGCTGACTTCGCTTCTTACGAGAGGAAGATTCTCTTTTACAATCTTCTTCATTTCCTTCTCAATATCGAGAAGGTCGCTGTCGGTCAGCTGTTTTTCCATATCTATATCGTAATAAAACCCGTTTTGTATGGCGGGACCGATGGCGAGCATTACGTTAGCGTCTTTATACAAACGCTTCACGGCTTGCGCCAAAATATGCGACGCGGTGTGACGAAGCGCCCATCTGCCGTCCTCGTCTTCAAAGGTTAAAATTTCAAGTTTCGCATCTTTTGTAATGGGCGCAGTAAGATCGCGTGTTTCGCCGTCCAATTTTGCCGCTAAAGCTTTTTTCGCCAAGCTGTTGCTAAAATTCTTTATAAATTCTTGAATCGTAATTCCCTCTTGCGCATCTCTTACAGCGCCGTCTTTCATCGTAATCTTAATCATTGGTTGCGCCCCCCGTATATCTAAAAATCAAAGCCCCATCCGCATAAGGGACGAGGCTTTTCTTTATTCAAAGTCTCATGACATTCTATCATAGATAAACCGTCTCTGTCAAATTGTAAGGCGTGGGAATTTGTAAAAAAATTGCCGTTACCGTATAGATTTTATCTTTTCTTCAATATCCTTCAAAACTTCCTCCGACGGCACGTTTACATTGCGAATTTTTTCCAAGCAAATCTCACAACCTATAGCTTTTAATTCTTCCTCCACAAGTCCGACGCTTTGCCCGCCCCAACCGTACGAACCGAATGCGAAAGCTTTATGATTTTTAGGCTGCAATCCTTTTAAATAGCAAAGGAACGCCGCAACCGTGGGCATCATTTGATTGTTGATAGTGGGCGAACCTACCGCTAAATACTTGCTGTCGAAAAGTTCCGTAACGATATCCGAAAGTTCGTTTGTCTTTAAATCGAAGAAAACGGCGGGTATACCGCGAGAGACAAACGCGTCGGTTATGGTTTTCGCCATGATTTCAGTGGAATGCCACATACTGTCAAACACAACCACGGCGCGTTCTTTAACTTCGTAATTGCTCCAGCTTTCATAACAAGCGAGTATATCTTTGATATGCTCTTTCCAACTTATGCCGTGACCCGTCAAAATCATTTCGATGTCGTAGCCGGAAAGCGCCTTTAAAGCTCCCTGCGCTTGTTTGCCGTAGGGCATTAAAATATTTGCGAAATATTTTTTTGCTTCCCAGAGTACAAGCGGAAGGTCTATTTCGGAGTCAAAACGCTCGGTTGAACAAAAATGTTGACCGAACGCATCGTTTGAAAAGAGAATTTTTTCCTCGGGGCAATACGTCACCATGCTATCCGGCCAATGAAGCATGGGAGTGGTGACAAAAGAGAGGTTTCCTTTTCCGATATTTAACGTATCGCCCGCTTTAACCGTTTGGTAATTAAGATTTCCGTAATGCGCAGTGAGCCCTTTTTGCCCGTTGGGAAAACTCGTGATGATTTTTGCGTTAGGCGCAACTTTCGACATACAGGGCAAACCGCCGGAATGATCCATTTCGACATGACTTGAGACAATATAATCTATTTTTGCAGGATCTATAACGGAGGATATGCGAGATAGCATCTCTTCCTCGAAACCATGTTTTACGGTGTCAATCAACGTGATTTTATCGTCTATGATGAGATATGCGTTATATGTCGCGCCATGCCCCGTCTTATAACCGTGAAAATTTCTGAGCGACCAATCGATGGCGCCGACCCAGTAAATATCTTTTTTCATTTCTACAGCTTTCATAAAAACCGCCTCTCTAAAATAAAAACAAATCTTCAGTAGCTTTAGTATTTCTATAAAAACTTTTTTTTTCCTCTTACGCTC
>JAFXOC010000284.1 GCA_017529085.1 Selenomonadaceae bacterium
AGACCGTTCTTCTGATAGGTCCTGGGAAAAGCGCAAAAGAGGCGAACGAAAAAATTCGATGTATGGGAAAAAATAATGATACCGCGATTATAAGCGTAAATTACAATTATGACGACAACATAGTCGATTATATTTTTTGCAGCAATATGAGAAGGTTCGTCAAACTTGACGCAAACGATTATAAGAAGTGCATTGCAACCTCAAATATCAAAGCTCAGGGCGTTTATTTGCAAGTTAAATATCGTGATTTGATGAATAATTTCAAAGCTGTGAAAGATAACGCGGGTTTGATGATTATTCGGCTGCTTATCAATCTGAAAATAAAAAAGATATTGCTTTCGGGGTTTGACGGCTACAGTCACGATATTCTCAATAACTACGCGAACGAAGAAATGTCCATACATATGAAAAATTCAATAATGGACGAAATCAACGACGGTATGAGGCAAGCGATAAACAAATTCAGAGAGGAAGTCGAAATTGAATTTTTAAGCGGCGGCGGTCGATTTGAACAGAAAGGAACGAACGATATGAAAAAAGATGATATACGGGCAGTAACCTTTATGGACAGCACCTCTGAAAAAACGGGGGGGGGGTAAAGTATACTACTTCTTAAATAAGAAATCTTTCCTTCTCAATAACAGGCGGTGGGTTGCATGAAAATTGTAGCCTTTTTACCCGCTAAAGGAAGTAGCGAACGCATAGAAAACAAAAACATGAAAGTTTTAAACGGCAAGCCGCTTTTTTTGCATACGCTGGAGAAACTAACGGCTTGTGACTTCATAGATGAAGTATACTTAGATTCCGAATCGGACGAAATATTAAATTATGCGCCGTATTTGGATTATGTACCATTAAAAAGGAATCCTGATTTAGCTTCAAATCGTACGGACGGGCATCAATTGTTTTACAACGAAGTAAGGCAAGTCGACGCGGACATTTATATACAAATTCTTTGCACAAGCCCGTTTATATCTCCAAATACCATAAAAAAAGGGATTGATATATTGCATGAAAACAAAGAATACGATTCCGTCATACTTGTAAAAAAAGAAAAACAGTATCTTTGGGAAAACGGTCAGCCTATATATGATAAATTTCATATTCCTAACAGCAGTACACTACCCGATACAATCCTTGAATCAATGGGTTTATATATCGTGCGAGGTAAAGAAGCCCGCAGTTTAAAAATGCGTTATGGGAATAACGTATATATGCTGACAGCTGACGCTATAGAAACGGTAGACGTAAATTTTCCCGATGAATTTACTTTGGCGGAGCGTATCATGCGCGGCGTTGAAGAGCAGGAAAACGGCAAAAGACGAATGATTTCCAAGTTCCTTAACTCGGCTATACTGTCAGATATTCTTAACGATATGGGGATTGTTTCTACAATATCCGGGCTTATACCTAATCTTCCGGGCAAGAAGATTTTCGCTCGCGCCAATACATTAAAGATAGGTTGCATAAAAAACGGCGAGGATTATCGCGGAATATATGATGGTTTAAGCACATACGAACGCATTACCCCCGGAGAAGTGATTGTTGTTGAAAATGAGATTCCAGACAGGGCGTATTTTGGCAATTTAAACGCTCATCTTGCGATTCGAGCAGGCGCAGTGGGAACGATAGTGTCAGGGGTTACGCGCGATATAGACTCGGTATGCGATTTGGATTATCCGGTATTTGCGACCGGCTATTCGTGCATTGATGTAAAAGGTCACGCTATCGTAACCGGTCATCAAGTTCCGATTAAAATACAAGGAGTCGATATTTTTCCCGGGGATTTAATTTTTGCCGATAGGTGCGGAATTGTCCGTATTCCTCGCAAGTATGAAATTGAAGTTTTGAAAAAAGTGTTTAAGGTTATTAACAAAGAACATTCTGTTTTGCAAGGAGTGTTGGCGGGGGATAATGCGAGAGATATTTATTTGCGTGAGGGTGAATTTTAGTTAATGGGGATAGGCGTAGCGTGATGGTCGCTTTGAACAGAAAGGAACGAAGAATATGAAAAAAGCAGTTATATATGGCATGGGCGGCACGGGAAGCAAAATATACGATATGATAAAAGACGATATGGAAGTTGTAGCCTTTACAGACAGCGATCCCCAAAAAACGGGGGGGGGGGGGACAAGCGTTCGATTCCTGCAAAGAATCTTCAATGGTTAATTGACGAGCCTTCACAATATGATGTTATACATATTGCTACATTAACCGGCGTATATGATGTTGAGAATAAGTTAAAAGGAATGGGGATTCCCGTATGGAAAATAGATAAGACTTATGCTGAGATTTCCGTAAAGTCCAGAATACTTTTTTTAAAGCGTCATGCAGAGTTAATGCAAAAGAAAAATATCAGCGGTTCCGTTGCGGAATGTGGCGTTTATAGAGGTGATTTTGCAAAAGAGATAAATAAATATTTTCCCGAAAGAATATGCTACCTTTTCGACACATTTGAAGGTTTTGACAGCAGGGATTTTGATGCAGAAAAAGAGAAAAGCATGATTACGGGAAGCGAATATTTAGGAGAAACCAATATTGAACTGGTAAAAGAGAAGATGCCGCATATTGATAAAGTCGAATTTAAAGTGGGCTATTTCCCCGATACATTGGGAAATCTTGAGGATAAATTTGTCTTTGTCAATTTGGATATGGATTTATACAAGCCGACATTGGAAGGGCTAAGATACTTCTATCCTCGCATGGTTGAAGGCGGAATAATCTTGATACACGATTATTTTTCCGATGCTTATCCAAACATTGAAAAAGCCGTGGACGATTACGAGGAAGAATTTGGAAAGAGACTAATTAAAACGCCTATAGGCGACGATATCTCAATGGCTGTTTTGAAATAGAAGAAAAGTCCCATAATATAGGCAAAAATTCATATTTGCGGCGTCCTTAACATTATACGAAAGGACAAATTGCAATGAAAAAAGCGTATATATGGGGATCCGGTTCTACCGGCAATAGATTGTTTCATCAGATAAACGACAAAGAAATACTCGGTTTCTTAGACAACGATAAAAGCAAATGGGGGGGGGTAATCGAAGGTATAAAAATTTTAGGTGGGATTGATTATATAAAAGAAATTCCTTTGGATTCGTATGATGAAATTATAATCGGCACAATGCCGGGGTTGGAAACGGTCAGCAGGTCTTTGGCTAAGATTGGTATTCCTTGGGAAAAGATTAACACTTCTTATTTATCTGATAGCGTGAAGGCGAGAGAAAATTTTTTAGAGAGTTTTGCAAGGCTTTATAACTCCGAATACAAAGACGATGTATGCGTCGCTGAAGGTGGAGTTTATCAAGGGGATTTTGCCAAACTTATCAACAAGTGTTTTCCGAATAGGAAGTTATATCTTTTTGACACATTCGAGGGATTTGCAAAATCTGATGTAGAGATGGAAGAGGCAAATAACAATATCAAATTTTCTGAGTTCAAAGCCGGGCATTTAAGCAACACGGACGAAAACCTTGTTATTAATAAGATGAGCGTCAAGGACAAAGTTTCGATTGTTAAAGGATTTTTCCCAGATACATTAAAAGATTTTCCAGAGCAAAAGTACATTTTTGTCAATTTAGATTTTGATTTATATTTGCCTACATTGGCGGGGCTTCGATATTTTGCTCCAAGGCTTGTCAAAAACGGCATTATCTTAATCCACGATTATTTTAATCCGGGGTATCCTGGAGTAGAGCAAGCCGTGAGGGAATTTGCAAAAGAGACGGGCGTTCGCGTGTTGCCTATCGGGGATAGGTGTAGCGTTATGATTGGTTGTTGGTAGTATTTATTAGATAAACAGAATAGTGTTCATTTACTAACTCCGTCAAAATATCTTGTAGAGAATGAATAACTGTGGTAACCGGAAC
>JAFXOC010000285.1 GCA_017529085.1 Selenomonadaceae bacterium
ATGCTGCCTCACTCTTAACGATTTTAGAGTCGTAATCGAAGCGGACAGCGGAGAATTGCCTATATTTTTAAAGTATGGCGAAAAAATCATCGACGACTTGGAGAGAGTAAAGGGTACAAACGCGCCCGAAAACTTAAAGGGAGAGCAAATAGGGGAGTGGATTTTGTCGGAGCGAATTCGGGTCTACAAACGGACGATGAGACTGTTTACGGTAAACAACGATGCTTCCCCGCCCGAAGGGCGGGGAAGCAAAACCAAGTAAAAATATTTTTGTCGTTCGCTGTAAATACTAATAAATGGGCTGACTCTTTAAAATATAAATATCCTTGCTCTCAAGTTCGGTTTTTACCCAGTTAAAGTGGTCGTTTATCTCATTGTAAAATTGACCGCGGAAGGTTAAATCGTCCCTAATAGTGCCTTCGCTATATGAAGCTTCGGCATCGTTATCGTCAAAATCTTCAATTTCAAATTCGTTGGCTCTAATGCGGCGGATCCATTCGTCGTAACGCTCTTCAATATTTTCGGACTGTATATCCTTAAACGCCGACATCAAAAGTTCACGTTGCCTGTCGGACAGTCCCGTAACCGGCTCGCAACTTACCTGTTGCAATAAGCGGAAAATATCTTCCGATGCCTCCATAAACTCGTCCCAATTCTTTCTTCCGTCGATAAAATGCCCGCCGCTCTTCCACCACAAATACGGCATATCGGGACAATGCACGGCGGAGGCGTGACCAAGCGGGTTAATCTGGTCCATTATCTTGCTTATAATCGAAGACGATCCCACAATTTCGTCAAGCACCTTTTCGATAACAGAGCCGTGATTGGAAAAAATCAAACTCTGCACCTTGTTGATAGTGGTATTTATCCCCGCAAACTCTTGATGCGCCCATGTGTCGGCGTAAACATGAAGCCCCACGCCCAACCTAAACGCAAAATCCGCGTTATCCAAGGTCGTATCCAAGAGTCTCGCCCGTAACTTTTTCGAAAGCGCGCTGTTTTTCTTGCAAACAAGCTTCGAGTCCGTATCATCCCCCTGAAGTCCCGGCAGAAAGTGAAAGGGTATCCAAACCTCGGGATTTCCCTTTCCAGTTATATTCCCCCAAATATTCTGGCATGAATACCGCACATGAATCCCCAATGCGATATTCTTTTCCTCCTCCGCGTCCGAGAAGGGATTATCGTCGTAGTTGTCGTCCACCATCTGCGAAGCCGTAGCTATCAAATTAGCGTTCCCGCTCCCAAACTTCACCCACCTAGAGAGCACATATATCGTACCATAATGAAAATCCAAATCCATCTGTTCGACACCATCTTTCCAGTTGATTTTAGCGTACTTTATTTTCTCTCTTTTTTATGAAAAAAAGAGTAAAATTTTTTCAAACTTTTACCAAATTTTGTTACTGTTCACAGTTGCGGACTCTCCTCCCTGCCGCTTTGCGGCTTTCCCTCCTCTGGGATGAGGGCTTTTTTCAGCTATCTTGAAGTTTTCCTCTTAGCGCCCCCCTCCTAGAGGGGGTAGGGGGAGATTCCGTGAATAGTAACAAATTTTTTACACAAATTTTTTCACTTCAGCGTTTCCTTGGTTAATCATTGACAACAAGTTCATATATGGTAGAATAAATATAATTTTATAATGGAATTTATAGTAAACGCAATTAAATTTTGTGATTTGCTTCCCCGCCCGAAGGGCGGGGAAGCAAACTCAAGTAAAAATATTTTTTGCGTTCACTATAAGAAAGGGATGAATCAATTTTGCAATTCACAAAAATGTTTATCGCCCTCATAACGGCGATGGTTTTCCTTATCGCTCCAATCGCAAGCGCAGAAGAAATCGTTTTTTTTCACACCAACGATATGCACTCGCGATTACTTGAAACAGACGACGGCAAAAAGTCAATCGGACTTGCCGTTCTAGCGTCTTACATCAATAATTTTAAAAAATCAAATCCAAGCACTTTGTGGTTTGACGCAGGGGATACCTTGCACGGAATGCCAATGATAAACATAAGCCGCGGGGAAAATATGGTTAAACTCTTAAACGCGGCGGGACTTGACGCAATGACTCCCGGTAATCACGATTTTAACTACTCTGCCGAACGCCTAACGGAACTTGCGAAAAAATGCAAATTCCCCGTTATAACTTCCAACGTTTTTTGGAAGAAAGACGGGAAAAGGCTCTTAAAGTCGAGCAAGATTTTTACATTAAAAAACGGCGTAAAAATCGGCGTTTTCGGTCTGACTACTCCGGAAACGCTCTATAAGGCGAATCCTGTCTATATGGGTAAGCTAAAATTTGAAGATACGGTTGAAATAGCGAAGCAAGAAATAAAAGCTCTGAAGCCCAACTGCGACATCATAGTGGCTATTTCACATTTGGGTATTGACGAGTCGTCCATTATAAAATCTACGGATGTAGCAAAAGCCGCTCCGGGTATCGACGTTATTATAGACGGTCACAGCCATACGGAACTTCCCTCGGGAATTGTCATAGGCGGTACGTTGATAGCGCAAACCGGTTGCTACGAACATAATTTGGGCAAAGTGACCATAGATTACGAAAACAAACGCATAGTTTCAAAAAAAGCCGAACTTTTGAATAAATCGGCTGTCAACAAGGTTGTATCCGATAAGAAAAGCGGCGATTTCGACAAGCTTTTGGCGCCGGACGAAAAGGTCATAAGCGCCTTAAAAGTTATTGAAAGGGAAAACAAGGCGATATTAAACGAAAAAATATGCGAAATCCCAAAATCGCTCTCTGCCGATAGGGAAATAATTCGCCGCAGCGAAGCCGAAATTGGCGATTTGCTCACGGATTCCTTCGTATGGTCGACGGGCGCAGACGCTGCCATCGTAAACAGCGGCACGATTCGCGCAGACTTAAAAGCAGGTGTTGTCACAAGAGGCGACATACTTTCCGTATTTCCATTCGGGAACATTGTAGAGGTTAGAAAAGTTTCAGGGAAAACCCTAAGGCTCGCCCTTGAACACTCCGTTAGGTATTATCCTTCGACAGCGGGCGGATTTTTACAAGTTTCCGGCATAACCTTCGATTACGACCCAAAACTTCCTCAAATGCGGCGGGTTAAAAATGTGACGATTAAAGGCGCCCCGTTAGACGATAACGCCGTATACAACATAGCTTCGCTTGATTTCATCTTTAACGGCGGCGACGGTTACTCCATGCTGAAAAATCTCCCGCTCGAAAAATCCTACGCTTCCATCGAAGAAGTGTTTGTAAAGTTCATTCGTCAGAACCAAAACCTAAACTTCAAATTCAGTCGCATCAACCGCCTATAATCCTCTTTACAAATTTTAAATTATAATCTATACTATGGATTGCTTATGTTTTATATAGTAAACGAAATAAAGTTTTGTGTTTTGCTTCCCCGCCCTTCGGGCGGGGAAGCAAAATCAAGTACAACTATTTTTGTCGGTTGCTATAATAACCGTTATTTATTTTTGCTCACCATAAGATTTAAAGAAGGGGTTATATGGATTTTGCTAAATTGATAAGCGATGTCAACGATTTTGTTTGGGGACCGGTGATGCTGTTTTTCTTGGTGGGCACCGGTGTGTTTTTGACGATACGGTTAAAATTTTTGCCTTGGCGCAATTTGTTTTACGCCATTAAAATGATAGTGTACGCAAAACAATACCCTAAAGGTGATATAACTCCGTTTCAGTCGCTAATGACGGCTATGAGCGCGACAGTCGGCACAGGTAATATCGTAGGGGTAAGTACTGCAATGGTGCTTGGAGGTCCCGGCGCTTTGGTATGGATGTTTATCAGCGCAGCTTTTGGGATGTCCACTAAATACGGTGAATCGGTATTGGCGATAAAATATCGCGAAACTAACAGCGTTGGGGAGATGGCGGGAGGTCCCATGTACGCCATGCGAAACGGCATCGGAAATCCCGTTGTAGGAAGGTTTTTAGCGGCGTTCTTTGCCATTTGCGCCGTGTTTGCCTCCTTTGGAATTGGAAATCTTACCCAGGCAAATTCGATCTCAGCGGCTTTTGCGGCTAGTTATAACACTCCTACTTGGGCGACGGGAGCTTTTTTGGTAGTATTTTCACTTGCTGTTTTGCTTCGAGGCATTAAGAGCATAGGCAAAGTATCGAGCTTAGTTGTGCCGGCTATGGCGACTTTTTACTTTGCGGCGGCAGTTTTGGTTATAGTAGCGAATTTCGATAAAATTCCCGCCGGATTAAGCGAAATTTTCCGTATGGCTTTTGCGCCCGATGCTGTCGCCGGCGGCGTGGGCGGCTCTATTATCGCCTCCATGCTTACTGCTATGCGTTGGGGTATCGCAAGAGGCGTCTTCTCAAACGAGGCGGGTTTAGGTTCTGCCCCTATTGCTGCAGCCGCCGCGAGAACAGATCATGCTTCCCGTCAGGGTTATGTAAACATGACCGGCACGTTCTTTGACACCATGATTATCTGTATGCTGACCGGGCTTGTTATCGCTTCTTCCGGGGTTTTGGGAGTAACTAACCAAAACGGGGAACTCATTTCCGGCGCTGAACTTACGATATTGGCTTTTTCCACGGTTTTTGGTCCATACGGAAAAATTATAGTTTCCATTTCTTTGGCGCTTTTTGCCTATTCCACCATTTTAGGTTGGGAATACTACGGGGAAAAATCCCTTGAATATCTATATAGCGGCAGGAAACTTATCTACGCTTATAGAATCTTTTTCAGCCTTTTAACATTTGTTGGAGCCACAACGGCGCTTGACATTGTGTGGAATATCTCCGACACAATGAACGGACTTATGGCTATCCCGAACCTTATATGCTTAATCTGGCTCCACAACGATATTGCAAAAGAGTGTTTTGATTATCAAAAGAACGTAATAGAAAAGGCGTAAATCCAAATGGATTTACGCCTTTTTTAATTAGCGGCGCCGGATAAGATTAATCTTAAACTTACCAACAACATTGATATGGCTAAAATTGTAAGGATAGTTTTAGATTTAGTCTTTCTCGAAAGTTTTGCCCCTATTTGCGCGCCTATCGCCGCGCCTACGCTTATAGAGATAGCCGGTATCCACACGACATGATTAAGCGCAAAATGAGTTACCGTGCCGCCTAATGAGGAAATCATGAGAATAAAACACGAAGTTGCCGTTGCGATATGTACGGGAAAGTTCAGCAAATAAACCATAAGCGGCACATGAATAATGCCGCCGCCTACGCCGAATATGCTCGATAAAAATCCGACGCCCATGCTTGCCGTTATGCCGATGCCCTTGTTGTACGTAAAATTTTCGGGAAGCTCTAAAACGTCCTCGCGCTTCTTTTTTCGCGAGTTTATAAAGATGAGGACAGCCATCACCCCCATAAAAATGCCGTAGTAAAAATTAAGCATTTCAAAGGAGAAAGCGTCCACTATGTAAGAGCCTAGAAACGCCCCCGGAAGAGTAGCGAGCGCAAAGGGAATCGCCGCCGAATATAAAATCCGTTTTTGCCTTATATAAGCGACCGCGCCCGAAAAGGCGTTTACAAACACTATAAAAAGCGATGTGCCCGTAATTTCCGCCGCTGTTTTAAAATATGGAAAAAGGCTTCCTTCCGACAGGAAAAATATAAAAACCGGCACGCAGATAAGCCCGCCTCCTATACCCACAAGAGAGCCGAACACTCCTACGAACACACCCAAAGCTAAAAACAAAATAATTTCCAAATCCATCACCCGCATAAAAAAAGCCCGCCGACGCGGGAAAATCAATGGCGGAGGGGGTGGGATTCGAACCCACGGTGCTGACGCATCACCGGTTTTCAAGACCGGCTCCTTAAACCGCTCGGACACCCCTCCATAACGATAAACATTTTATTTTAACGGGAAGGTTTTGTCAAGGAGAAAATGAAAATAAATCAGACTGTGTGATTGAGATGTGGTTACTATTCACGGGCAAAGTTTTTTCGCCTCTACGAGGCGCGATCTCCTTCCACCGCTTCGCGGTCCCCCTCCCTCTAAGAGGGAGGCGCTCGGATTACGGCTTTTGAGCCAAAATTTTAAATTGCCTCTAACAAAGCCCCCTCTAGGTGGGGGCAATAAGAGGAAAAACTTTAAGATAGCTGAAAAAAGCCCTCCTCACAGAGGAAGGAAAGCCGCAAAGCGGCAGGGAGGAAAGTCCGCAACGGTGAACAGTAACCATGAACTTATAATTTCTTCAATTCGTCAAAATATTGAATAGCTTGCGCAAAACGACCTTCAACGTCTTCTAGACGGTAAAGACCGTCTTTATTTTCGTTTAAACCGTTAAGCTTTAAGCGATAAACCATAGGCGGGTTGTCCTCCGTTAAAATTTCGCGATTTTTTAATTGATTGACGCTCTGGTATACAAGTTCGGGCGCGGCGTATTCTTCGCCGTTTTTGTCTTTCCAGACGCTAACGACGAATTTTACGCCGATTGGCGTTTGTCTTTCGATGGCGTTCGGCAGAGAGTAGGGTTTTACGTCTAATGCCGCGAGAGTTGCCGCTATGGTGCTGTCGTGCCCGCAGAGGAAGGAAAATTTGCGATTTTTATTTGAAAGTTCATCGTTCATTACGCCTAAAAAACGATGAACAACGTTTGGCGCGACAGAAGTTGTTTTTAAGGTTACGTCGTAATATATGTCTATAACGCTTCCCAGCTGTTCCCATTCCTTTGTCGTTAGGGTGTGTCCGAATGTTGCGGCTTTATCGTGCGGTTCTTCGTAATACTGTAAAATGAGCGCGTCGACCGTTGACAACGCCAGACGAAACGAGCCTTTAACCTGCGGTTGCTTGTCCTTTTCGATAATTATTTTCATATCATTTGCGGTAAATTTCTTGCCGGATTTAGCCAAGGGCGAATCCTTATAATCTATGACTTTTTCAAGAGTTTTATAGGCGGTTTCCAATTTGTTTTTTATGCCGCGGTTCTTAATCATGTCTTGCATTTCTTTTTCCGCCTTGTTTTTGAAGCCTTCGCTATAGTACGCAAGATGAGGGCTAAAAACTAAATCGCTGCCTTCGGGTTCGTATTTGTGTTCAACGGTGACGTCGGCCATAGGAATAAAACCTGCGGCAAAATATCTTGCTGTCGCTATGGTGCGTTGTTTTGAATTGGCGTAAAAGCGCATCTCGCCTTCTTTGGGCTTGTATACTTCGGCGACAAGTTTTTCGCTTGTCAACGCGCGCCTAAAATACTGCCCCATTATGGTCTCAAGTTGCGCGCCTTTCAGAGAGAGTTCTGCGGGTCTTGATGTCCACTTGAACCATTTGTGTGGCGTAACCTTTTCAACGTCGGAACCTGGTGCGGTAAGCGGCGATCTGATGTTGTGCCTGCTTAATATGGTCATCTTCTGAAGCGAATACTTTTCGTGAAATGCCGCGTCCCGCCCTGCCCAATAAGCGTCGGCCTTAACGCTTATAATTAGCGTCAATACGAACAGCAATGCCGATAATTTTTTTATCATGGTTTAATCCTCCTTGTAAAGCAGACTGTAGACTTATTATTGTTTTTCACGGAATTCTCCCCCCTACCCCCCCTCTAAGAGGGGGCTTAGTTAGAGGCAATGTAAAATTTTGGCTCAAAAGTGGAGGTTGTGGAGCCTCCATCTTAGAGGGAGGGGGACCGCGGAGCGGTGGAAGGAGAACCATGAAGAGCACAATATTTATTATAATTTTATTGATTTGTCTACAGTCTGTTTTAAAGATACTTCTTTTATCTTCTTCAAATTTTTCTTTTTTCCTGCAATAACAAAAATGAGTTTTTAGAGATTC
>JAFXOC010000286.1 GCA_017529085.1 Selenomonadaceae bacterium
CGCTTTTAGGTACTCCTCTGACTGTTTTTTTGTCAAATAAATCCCCCACCCTGTACTCGCCCCACTGAACGCTGTTTAATTTTTCGTTCAGCGGGGCAGAGTTTTTCCCAAGGAAATGTCCTCGCTGTTTTTTATGATATTTGATACTTCCCACGCTAAATAATCGCTTACGGTTTTCTTGAAATCATTAAATTGGGGGCGACGGTCTATGGGGCGGATTGGTTCCAATCTGCGCCGTTTTCAGGGTCTATTGTGCCTTCGTAATAATTTTCTTTCTTGAGATAATGAAGCTGACTTTGCCCAAACTTAATTTACCACTTCATCGTAACGATTTCTTGCGTTATCGGTATCTTTAAGGTTAATCCTCGCCTTTTTGCGATTTGTGCGAGTATAACCGTCATAGCTAAAATCTATGAATTTCACGGGGCTATCCTTGTGATGCGGCTCGCCCACCCTAAATACATAAATATTCGTCTGTACGCTGGATTTGCCTATAAAAAGATCGATAGGCATTTTTATACTGGCTTCCAAGGTGCTGTGCTTCAATATTGCCTTGTTATATTCAACGGCTTTTCCGCTACCCGCAGAATTTTGTATAATAATAGCCGCATAACCATGACTCATTTTAGAAAGCGCATCTTCTACAAAAATCATGCCGTTACCCTTTTGGGAATATGGAGGATTTAACACAAAAGCCGTAGCGGAGAAATTTTCTTCTCGCGGTTCTAAAGAATCCTGATTTAAAATTTTCGAGCTGCCGTCTCCCATAAGAATCATATTAAGTACGGCAAGAATATAAATTTCACCTAATATCTCAATACCTAAGATTTGTTCCCCCCTGATATGAGCTTCCTTTTTCCGAAGTTCCTCAGGTGAGGTTATCTTTTCGCGAGCGTCTCTTAACATCTCGTTCATAGCGGCGACCAAAAGACCTGCGGAACCCGTGGCGTTGTCGTAAACATAAGAATCCATATTGGTACGGGCAAGTTTTACCAAAAGACGCGCAACGTAAGGCGGAGTTAAAACTACGTCGTTCTGTAGATTACCTGCAAATCCAAGCCAATTATACATCTCATTAAAGAGCATACCTGTAAAATCTGTAGTAAGCCCCATTTTATAATAAATGCCTAAATCATCGAAAATCTTGTAAAAGACCCGTTTAAGTTGAGTCTCGCCGTTTACAATTTTATTTATGTTTTCATTTAATATAGTATTTTCTATAATGTTTACTATACTTTTCTGCTTGCCCTTTGGCAATTTTCTCTCCTTCAAAAAATTTTTCACTTTACGCATCATAATTTCACCATCGGTGTTGTCTTCTTCAACATCTGATTTCAAATCGCCTTTTTCTAACGGTTTCACTTTGCCGGGCACTCCTAAAGTCGCCATAATAGAGGCTACCACCAGATGTATTTTGTCTTTTGGGGTTAATCCCTGTTCGCTTTTAAAAATATCGTTGTTTAACTTCATAAGGTTAGAGCGAATTTCACTTTCTCTTAATTCTTTTAAA
>JAFXOC010000287.1 GCA_017529085.1 Selenomonadaceae bacterium
AAAGTTTTGGTTTTGTTTGTTTGATTTTGCTTTTGATAGTGTTATTCTACTATATTTTTAGGAATTTTTCAAGTAACACAAAAAAGCAACCTCAATCGGTTGCTTTTATGAAAACTTTATGATAAAATACACCCAAGCGGTTTGCTTGAGCGTGGCCTTAAAGCCCCCGAAAGGGGGGTGAGTCTATGAACAGATACGATTTCATGTATTTATTAACGGTAACGTTAATATGCATCACGATCATAATCTCAGTAAAAAACTAAAAAGCCGTCGCTAAGCTGAAATACACGACGGCTTAACTCCATTTGGTAAAACATTGGGGGCGGGTCTCGTTAAACCGCCCAAAGCCTCGCCCTCCAAGCGGGGCTTTTTCTTATGCTTATGATACCATCTTTAAAAAAAAATTGCAAATAAAATTTCATTTTAAACCAAAATAAAGTATGTTATAATATCTTCGTTGCCGCCTCCTATACTTGCAAGGAAGGGGGTGCTACAGTATGGAACAAATCCTACATTTGTTTGTTTCCATCGCAGTAAATGTGGTCTCGTACTACATTTGCAAATGGCTCGATGGCAAACGGTAGTTCAGGCAATGAGCCTAAGGGTAACGTCTTCCCTTCGCAGAAAAGACGGAGAAACCCCCGCAAGTGGCTAGCTTGCGGGGGTTTTCGCTACAGATTTTGGAACAAATCCTTTAACTGCCTGTATTATAACAAACCACAACAGTTAATGCAAGCGAAAATTAGTATAGTAAACGACAATAAATTTTATATTTTGCCTCCCCGCCCTTCGGTCGGGGAGGCAAAGGTAAGTAAAAATATTTTTGTCGTTTACTATACATTTTAAAATTTTTCTTGTGGAAATTTGTGGAAAAGCTTGTGGAAAATTTATTTTTGTCTTACAATACAATTAAAAAACCGGGCGTCTCTAAAAACTCATTTTTGGCGATACCCCGCCCCTTCGGGGCGGGGTATCGCCAGAGAAATCCAATAGATTTTAGAGGTTGCCGACTGTGGAAAAAATCAATTTTTGCAAAATGGAGTTTTCCACAGCTGTGGAAAAAAATGTGGATAAAATGAAAAATTTATTCTATCGCCACCAATCTTTCAAATTTAAACATCTAGGAGCGAGAGTTATAAGATGAACGAAAACGAAGCTAAGGCGCTGTTTGACGATATTTTAAAAATAGTGGGGGAGAATTTATCGGAAACTGTCAACAACAAATGGATAAAGCCTTTAAAGATTAAATCGGTGAAGGATAACGTAATAACCCTTGTGGCGCCAAACGCTTTTATGCGGGATTACATCACCGACAGATACCTAAAAATAGTCGAATTTGCGGCGCTTGAGGCGACTGATAAGGCTTATAAAGTGACTTTAACCGCCGAAGAAAAAAAGATGGAACCGAAAAAGCCCGAAACCGTCACCATGGACGAGCTTTTTACAAAGGATACCCCAACTTTATCCGCCCATGCGGGATTAGAATGGCCTGAACCTATAGCGCCCGGAGATCCTTCCACTTTAATAGAAAAATATACCTTTGAAACGTTTGTCACGGGAAAAAGCAATCAGCTCGCCCACGCCGCGGCAATAGCCGTCGCGGATAAACCGGGCGAGGCGTACAACCCGTTTTTTATGTACGGCGGCGTCGGACTTGGCAAGACACATCTCATGCACGCCATTGGTCATCGCATACTTAACAACGACCCAAAAAAAAGGGTGCTCTACGTATCAAGCGAAAAATTCACCAACGAGCTTATAAACTCCATAAAAGACAACAATCAAGAGGTTTTTCGCATGAAATACCGCACTGTCGACGTGCTGATGGTGGACGATATCCAGTTTATTTCGGGGAAACAGAGCACCCAAGAAGAATATTTCCACACGTTTAACACCCTTAAAGACGCGAAAAAACAGATTATTATATCATCGGACAGACCACCGAAAGAAGTGCAGCGCCTAGAAGACCGATTGCGCTCGCGTTTTGAAGGCGGCCTCATCGCGGACGTGCAGACTCCCGATTTAGAGACGCGCATCGCTATATTGAAAAAGAAGGCGGAAGCTGAAAAAGTGGAAGTCGCGGACGATGTGCTTCTATATATAGCAAGCCGCATTGACACCAACATAAGAGAGCTTGAAGGCGCTCTGACCCGCGCTATCGCTTACGCTTCACTTAACAATAAGAGCATATCCAAAGAAACTGTAGCCGAATCCTTAAAAGACCTCTTCGGCGGCACGGGTAAAAAGACCATTACCATAGAGATGATAGAATCCGTCGTGGTGGATCATTTCGGCATATCAAAAGAGGATTTAAAAAGCAAAAAGCGCAGCAAGGAAATCACTTTCCCGCGTCAAATCGCCATGTTCCTCTCAAGAGAGCTTGCCAAAGCCAGCCTTCCTCAGATAGGACAATACTTCGGCGGAAGGGACCACACAACGGTCATGCACTCGTGCGAAAAAATCGACTCGGAAAAAAAATCCAACTCCAAACTTGAAGCGCTTATAAAGGAACTCACCGAAAAACTGGGGGTGTAGTTGGGACTCCGCCCCAAACCCCGCAAGGGCGCTGCCCTTGACCCGCCAAAGGAGCTTCGCCCCTCTGGACTCCCGATTTAATTGTTTTATATTTATTACGGGGTCAAGGGGCGAAGTCCCTTGCGGGAGTCCAGAGGGCAGCGCCCTTTGGTGGGGTTTGAGGCAACGCCCCAACTTCTGTGGAAAATATTATGGATAACGCTGTTGAAAAAATGGGGAAAACTTTAAAATTCGGGATAGATGTGGAAAGTGTGGATAAAAAATACGAGTTATAAACATAGTTTTGTGGAGGGATTCTTCGCGTCCTCAAAGGCTTGTAACGGATTTTCTACTTTTACACAGGCTCTACTACTACGGCTACTATTTTTTTATAAATATAGTAATAATAGTAAAACCCATAGAATGTGGAAAAACAAAACTATACAAACATATACCTTAATAATAACCACAAAACCAGTAATTAAAAACAAAAAGAATAAATAACCACAAAACCCCCAACCGGGAGTCCAGAGGGCAATGCCCTTTGGCGGGGTCAAGGGGCATGCTGAGCCTCTTAGTGCTTTAGCACTTAGAGGCTTACATACCGTAAGGTTGCGCCCCTTGCGGGGTTTGGGGCGGAGCCCCAAGAAAGGACGAATTATGAAATTTACATTAGATAAGAAAAAGTTTATAGAAGGGTTGACGTTGGCGTCTAAGGCGGTGTCGAGCAAGCAGAACGCGCAGATACTGACGGGGATATATGTTAACGCGAGCGACAAAATGATAGAGTTGCAGGCAACGGATTATGAGATAGGGTTTATTATAAAGATAGAGGCTGAAGTTGACGAACCGGGGGAGATTGTGCTTTCGGGGAAATATTTGGTGGACGCGGTAAGAAAGTTGCCGGGAAGCGAGGTCAGCTTCAATTACAATGAGGTGGAAAAGATAGCGCATATTTCGTCAAATAAGTCTAAGTATAGGCTTTTGTCGATGGATAGCGCGGAGTTTCCGAAAGTGGAGAAGTTAGAAGGCGGAACGAGCTTTACGATTAAGGACGAAGAGCTGTTTTCGATTATAAGAAAGACCGCGTTTGCGGCGTCAACCGACGAGCTTCGCCCTGTGTTTATGGGATGCTTCTTGCAGATAGAGGCGAATAAGTTGGAAATGGCGGCGACAAATTCGTTTAGAATTGCGATAAATAAGCTTGACGTTGATTCCGGTTCATCGGTGCGGCTGATTATTCCCGCAAAGGCGCTTAATGAGTTGTCGCACGCCTATAAAGAGGACGAGCCGCAGGATATAACGGTAAATCAGGCGAAAAATCAGTTGGGTTTTGAATTTGGCAATATCTATATGACTACCAGGTTGATTGAAGGCGAATACCCCGATTACAAAAGAATAGTGCCCCAAAGCGCCATGACAACCGTTATGGTGGACAAAAACGCGCTCGCGTCGGCTGTTGACAGGGTGAGTTTGATTTCTAATCCCAAAGGTATACAGTCGGTACATTTTGAGATTAAAGAGGGTTTGATTCATATTGACTCAAATAATCCGGAGATAGGCAAGGCGGAAGAGGAGATAGAAGCGGAAGTTGAAGGAGAGGAACTGAGTATATCCTTTAACGCGGTGTATATCATGGACGCGACAAAGGTTATGAAGGGGGATAAGATAAAGATATCGTTAAACAAGGCGTTGGATCCCGTTAAAATAGAAGATACTGAGGATACGAATTTTATATATGTGGTGACGCCGGTGAGAAGTCAGCAATAAATAAAAATGAACATAAAAAAAATATATTTAACTAACTTTAGAAATTATTCTTCTTTAGAATTAAAACTAAACAACGGAGTAAACATATTCTTGGGCGAAAACGGCGCCGGAAAGACTAACATCTTGGAGGCACTTTCGCTTGCTTCCGTTACCGTGTCATACAGAACGAGAACAGACAGTGACTTAATAAAGTGGGAAAACGATAGCGCCGAGATACGGGTTGAATATGAAAGGTACGGGGTAACAAGCGAGATAAAGCTGATTTTGCACAAGAGAGGTAGGAAGGAAATTTTTGTCAACTCCAATAAATCGTCGGCGAAAGAGATAGTGGGAAATTTGACGACCGTGGTGTTTTCGCCCGAAGATTTAATGCTCGTTAAGGGCGCGCCTTCTTTAAGAAGATCTTTTATAGACAGGGAAATTTCGCAGGCGTCTCCTTTCTATATGGATAATTTAATGAGATATAATAAGGTTTTAAAGGAGAGAAATTCATTATTAAAGCAGCTTAAAGAAGGCGGTTCAAGGGAATTATTGGATATATACGATATGCAGCTTGCAAGATACGCGGCTTTTGTTGCGGCAAAAAGAATTGAAGCTGTGGGGAGATTGGATAAAATAGCGAAAGCGATCGGGGTTGAGATTTCAAGCAATAAGGAAAGCTTCGGGTTACAATACAGTTTGTCGGGAGTGGAAAACATATCCGAAGAGTACTATCTAAAGAAACTTAAAGAAATGCGGGAACGCGATATAATGAGAGGCTCAACCGGAGTCGGACCGCATCTTGACGATTTGATTTTCACCATAAACGAAAATGAATTAAAAAAGTATGGTTCGCAAGGTCAGCAGAGGACGGCAGTCTTAGGAATGAAACTTTCGGAAGTTATTTTCTTAAAAGAGGAAAAAGACGAATATCCGCTGTTACTCTTAGACGATGTGCTTAGCGAATTGGACGAATACAGAAGAAACGCGCTCGTTAAGTATCTCAAAAATGAGAATATAACGACTGTGCTCACGGCGACGGACGATTCATATATACCAAAAGATATGGGACGGATTTATACGGTGGGAAACGGAGAAGTGAGTTCCAAGGAAACGCTATGAAGAGAAATAGGAAAATAGAAAAAATCGGGGATATATATAGGGACAGCGGGATATTTAAAAAGAACCGAAATGAGTATTTGACGGCTTACATAAGGGTAAATTGGGAAAAAATAGTGGGCAGAACCATCGCGAAGAATGTAGAGTTTGTAAATATTCTTAAAAAAGAGCTGTTGCTCTACGCGGAAAACGGAATTTGGGCGAACGAACTAAAGTACCACGAGAAAGATATTGTCTCTAAGGTTAATCTTTACGCAGGGGAAAATTTAGTAAAAAATATGCGTTTCGTATCGTTTCCTCCCGAAAGAAAAACTCTCTTTTTAAAGAAAAATATCACTTTAAAAAGAGAGTTTAAATTTGATGATTTGACTTTTAAAGAGGAAGAAGAAATAAAAAAATCACTTTCAAAAGTGCGCGACGATGAGTTGAGAGAAAGTTTAACAAAGCTGAAAATCAGCGCAAAGAAGCTGCAAAACTACAAAGAGAAGAATTTTAAGAAGTGTAAAATATGCGGAAGGTATATTGAAGAAAAATATTGTCCATATTGCGAACTAAGGGAAAGAGAGGAATTAAAGGAAAAGGTAAAGGAGGTACTGAATGAAACGCCTTTTTTGTCTTACGGGGAGATGAAGGAGCTAGTTCCTAAAGCCGGCCCTGAGTTTATAAGAAACGTGCGCGTTGAGATGGCGCAGAATATGGCAAGGCGTATAGACGCAAGCCGCGGCATAACCTTAGACGCGCAAATTCTCACCATGCTCTTTCGTGGAATTTCGCCGGAATATATCTCGGATAAAGTTGTAATAGACACGCTAAAGGAGCTAAAGTATAATTTGGCTGCGCCGTACCGCGAGAAGAAGTAAATACGCCGAATTGGACGCGCTCACCCTTTCACCATCACCCCTATTTGTAAATGGTTGGATAGTGGACGGTAAGGCAATCAGCCTGAGGGTAACGTCTAAAACTCATTTAATCAGTATTTCCTAAAAAAAATCTTGCAAAAGATATTAAAGTCGTGTATATTAACAGGGAAACGGTTTTTTGTTGAAAAAATGAGGAGGTGTAGTCGTGAAAAGGACTTATCAACCGAATAATCATTGGAGAAAGAAGACGCACGGGTTTAGGGAACGCATGAAGACGAGAGGCGGCCGCCTTGTGCTCAGTCGTCGTCGCGCTCGCGGACGTAAGAAGCTTTCGGCATAAGGATAAGGTCACTTGTGTGGCCTTTTTTCACATCAAATGAACATTATTAAGAAAAAAGAAGATTTTCAGAAGATTTACAAAGAGGGAAAAAGTTATTCCGACAGCAATATTTTGTTATTAGTGGTGAAAGGCTCGGGACGGGTGGCGTTCGCGGCGGGGAAAAAGCTTGGGAGCGCGCCTGTCAGAAACAGGGCTAAGAGGCTTATGAGAGAGTGCTATAGAGTAAATTCCGATGACGCGAGTAATGAAGTGGATTTTATAATGATAGCGAGGAACGGAATAATCGGAAAGAAGCTTGCCGACGTTTTGAAATCTTTTGAACAGCTGAGAAAAAAGGCCGGAATTTAAGGGGAAATAAGGGGAGATAGTGAAAAAGGCGTTGCTTTTTTGCATTGACTGTTACAGAAAATATTTATCCCCCCTAAAGCCGCCGGTCTGCAGGTTCTATCCCTCGTGTTCCGCTTACGCTTACGAGGCGATAGAAAAATACGGGGCGTTAAAGGGGTTGTACTTGGGGATAAAGAGAATTTTAAGATGCAATCCCTTTTGCAAGGGCGGCTACGATCCTGTGCCGTGAACCCCACCCTCCGGACTCTCCCCACTACCCCCCTCTAGGAGGAGGGAAAAAAACAAAATACCCGGGAGTCCGGAGGGCTGCGCCCTT
>JAFXOC010000288.1 GCA_017529085.1 Selenomonadaceae bacterium
AAATATGAAAATATTTTGGCAGTATTCAAACAAAACGGGGATTCTTCGTCTAAAAAATATATCAAAGGAGCGGTATCCAAAAATACTTTGCTAAAATCTCTCATCATTTCTCATTTCTCTTATATATTCATCAACACGCCCTACACTTCCAAACAACTTTCCGGCGCTTCCGGCATAGTCGTTTATATCAACATCAGAACCAAAAAATTTCTTTTCGCCTGATACATTATCGCCCATCTTTAACGAGATTTCTCTGCCGTTTTGTCTTAGCATTTCATCTACCATCGCTAAAACAACGCGAATATTTTCTTCCGGCAAAAGAGCGATCTTCTCAAATGTCGTTTGCATAAGCGTCACTTTCAACAGCTCCTTAATATTTTAAGGTAATTTACAATATTTTCTTCAAATCCCGCACCAACGTTTCAATTCTATCAAATTTTAGCTGAAAGCTGACGCGGTTTGCTATTAGTCTCGCCGTTAAATCCATTATCCGAGCTATTTCCTCAAGTCGATTTTCCTTTAATGTTGTGCCGGTTTCGACTATATCCACAATGCTTTCGGATAAACCTACGATAGGACCAAGTTCTATTGAACCGTTTAACTTGACATACTCCATCTGCATACCCTGACGGGTAAAAAATTCTTCGGCTATATGCGGAAATTTCGTTGCGACTCTTGTATGGGCGTAGTCAGATAGTTTCGCTCGTTTTCTGTCCGTTGGAACCGCCATCATTAAGTGACAGGCGCCAAAACCTAGGTCTAAAAGCTCGTATACGTCCTTTTCAGATTCCAACAGAACATCTTTTCCGATAACTCCGATATCCGCCGCGCCGCACTCGACGTATGTAGGAACGTCCGCCGTCTTGGTTATGATAAAGCGAATCTTTTTTTCCTCGTTTGTAATTACGAGCTTGCGGGATTTCTCGCTTAAATTTTCCGCATCGTAGCCTACTTTCTTTAATAAATCCGCCGAAAGTGAAAAGAGCTTCCCCTTGGGAAGGGCTATCGTTAAATATTCCAAATCATTATCCTGCATATATCCTCCTAGTTCATTTCGTCCGCTCTTTTTAAAAGCGAAAGTTCCTCCATAGGGTTTAAAACGTTCTCATGGTGCAAGCGAATTATTTCCGATTCTTGAATAAAACCTGCGTCTTTCAAGAGTTTCGCACCTATTTGGGGATGATTGTAATAAATATACAGAAACCGAAAATATCTTGAAAGATATTTTCCTAGTTTTACCGAAAATCCGTTTATTAAAACGGCGAAAACTTTTCCTAAAACGCCGACATTTTCGGCGCGTCTGCCGACATCGTGCAAAAGCGCAAGCCGTACCAAAAATTCTCGTTCACCGTAAAATTCAAAGCCTTCAATAGTTTTCGCAACCCTTAACGCGTGGGCCTGGTCAAATTCCGCCATAGCGAAAAACAAGGCTTGCCCCTTATCGTTCAAGTGTTGTTTTACATAATCTCTGTCCTCTTCCGTAACTTTCGCGAATACGGCGCAAAAAAACTGTCCGGCGCGGGTCATTTCAAATATACAACCTCGTCAAAGCCGTTTTCATCGCCGTAAAGCTTCGCTTGCTCCTCGGTTTCCGCCTGTAGCGCCAAACTTACAATTTTACCGCCTAAACGAAAGTCGTTTGCCATCATTATCGCTTCTTTTAGCTTACCTTCCGCATAAGCAACGTAAACTCCGGTCGTTTTATTTTTTTCTAAATTTCCCTCTCGTTCCTTAGCAAGCAAAATTCGCTCAATACCAATAGCGAAACCTATGGCAGGAAGCGGTCTGCCAAAATCAGAAAGCAATCGGTCATACCTGCCACCGCCGCAAAGCGGAAAACCAAGTCCTGCGGTATAAGCTTCAAATACTATGCCGGTGTAATAATTCATATCTCTTAAGATACCTAAATCAAACGAAACATATTCGCCCACCCCGTAAGTTTCAAGCAGAGAATAAACCTCTACAAGGCGTTCTATCGCATAACGGCTCTGCTCGTTCAACGCCATGTTTCGAGCGCGGTCTAAAACCTCGCAATCCCCTTTTAAATATGGAATTTCTTTTAGAGTCGCCTTGCCCTCCGCAGAAATTTCAAGTGCGTCTATAATTTTTTCATACTCTACCAAATTCCGCCCTTCCATAACCTGTTGCAACTTTTCTACAATATCAGGCAAAATTCGGTACTGCTCCATAATACCCTTTACAAAATCGACTCTGCCGATGGATACCTTAAAATTCTTAACTCCCGCCGCAAGTATTCCATAAACGGCAAGAGCTATGACCTCTGCGTCCGCCGCCGCGCTTTGAAATCCGATTAGTTCAACGCCAGCCTGATAAAATTCACACTGCCTACCCTTTTGAATTTCAGCGTTTCTATATACGCTGCTTATATATGAAAGTTTTAACGGAAGATGGCTGTCTTTAAACCGCATAGCCGCAAGGCGGGCGATTGGAGTTGTCATTTCGTGGCGTAGGGCAAGCGTACGATTATCCTTTGCCACAAACTTCACCAATCGGCTCTCGTCCGAGCGGTTCGCGCCGAACATAAGGGTATCTAAATATTCCATTGTTGGGGTTACAACTTCTTTATAACCCCATTTAGCAAACAAATCCGCAATTTTATTTTCGATAAATCGCTTCTCTTTAGCCTCGTCAGGCAAAAAATCCCGCGTACCGTAGGGTATTTTTAACACTATATTATCCATAAATTCCTCCGAATTATTTTTTACCAAAGAAAGACAAAATAAACCAAATCACTAAAAGCACGCCCAATATTATGAGTGCGACGGGAAGAGCGATAAAGAGCAAAAAAGCGGCGATAGCTGCAATAATTAAACCTAAGACGATTTTCACCCCGATTGAATCAGTCCTAAACGTAAAGTTTCCGATATGTATAACGGAAACTTCATCGCCTGTCTCAAAAAATTTGGTATCTTGTACTTCGCCGTTTTCTATTGTAACGCCGTCGAAAAATTCATCTTCCTCTTTAGACATCACTCGCACACTCTTGGATTCCATAGCCGCCTCCCGCAATCCATTTATAAAATAAATCATATAGACATTTCTACAAAAAAAAAATTTTTCCTGTAAAATTATTTCTTTTTTCTCGATAACGCAATAAAATGTGAAAATATTCGAAAAGGCATATTATTTACAGACTGTAAACTTATTATCGTTATTCACGGACTCTCCCCCCCTACCACCCTCTAGGAAGGTGGCTTGGTTGGGGAAATCTAAAATTTTTGGCTCAAAAGTGGAGGTTGTGGAGCCTCCCTCTTAGAAGGAGGGGGACCGCGAAGCGGTGGAGGGGTCCTCTTTAAAATTTTCCTAAAAAAGCAAAGAAAGAAATTTTTAGGGTAGGATTTTTTTTTTTTTCATAGAATAATATTGTTATGGCTAGATTTGGAGATGGGAGTGATTTTTTTGCGAGCTGTTTCTGTTGAGGACATAAAAGAAGGCGATGTGCTTGCGCGCTCCCTTGTAAACGACGACCATATCGTTATGATTAGCGAAGGCACCGTATTGAAAAAAGCGCATATTACAAGGCTTAATTATCTTAATATCCCCGTTGTTTACATAAAAGACGAATACGAGCTTTCGAAAAACTTTCAGGCGGCTTCCGCTGTTTTTAACAAAAGCAACGCCTTTGTTAAAGACTATAACGCAGTCGTCACCGTGGCGAAGGAAATTTTTACCGACATGGAGCAGGAAAAGGATAAGAAATCCGCAGCGGCTCACGCCGTTGTCTCCAACGCAGTCACGCCTCTTGCAAAATCAAGCGGCGTTATAGACCATCTCTTTGACATGAGCCACGTGGACGACGATATATATCAACATTCCCTTAGGGTATCAATACTTTCGGGAGTAATCGCCAAGTGGATGCAATACGACCCAATAAGGCAACGGGACATAATGCTTGCGGGATTTTTTCACGATGCGGGAAAAACCGCTCTTCCAAGGCGAATTCTTGACAAAAGAATAGACAAACTTCAAGGGGACGACCTTTTAGAGTACCAATCCCATACGGAAGCGGGCTATAAAATTCTTTCCAATATGCCGGATATCGCAGAAGGCGTAAAACGCGCCGCCAGAGAGCACCACGAGCGTATGGACGGCACAGGTTTCCCAAGCGGTTTAAAGGGCAGCGAAATTCATATTTATTCGAGTATTGTGGCGTTGGCGGATTTTTACGACAATACCACAACAGAACGTGAAGGCTACAAAAAACAAACGCCTTTCGACGCTTTTTCCTATATAACCGAACACATCTACACCACTCTTGACCCTACTGTTTGCGTTCCCGTTTTAAATCACATGAAAGACGCATTCCTAGGCTCCAGAGTCACGCTAAACAACGGAATAAACGGAAAAGTCGCCGCTTTCCCCGGAGATTTTGCGGCGCTACCCATAATCAGCACCGAGAACCACGAAATAATAAACCTAAACAAAGAACCTGATATTAAAATCATGGAGTATAATCCCAAGGAGTAGTTTGGTTCTTTTCTTTTTTCTCTTTTTTGTAAAAAAAGAGAAAAAAGAAAAGAACCAAAAGAAAAAAGAGAAAAAAACTTTAATAACTGGTTTAGTAAAAAGATAAATATTACGCTAAAACCATGATTTTGAGTTTAATAAAGTTTTTTCTTTTTCTCTTTCTTTGCTTCTTTCTTTCTCTTTTTCTTTTTTACAAAAAAGAAAAAGAGAAAGAAAGAAGAATTTGTGTATGAAGAAAATGAGGAGGGCAATTTATGCTGACCGCGCAAAAAAGCAACTATCCGTTGTCTGCGGAGCTAAAGACGAAGATTGATTTTGTCTTGGAAGCTCACGATAACGACCCGACGCAAATCGTCGGCATTCTCTTGGAGGTTCAGGATTTAGAGGAAATGCGCTATGTTCCCGAGCCTACGGCTTATTATCTAGCGGAGAAATTATCTTTGCCGATAACGCAAATTTTCGATTGTTTGAACTTTTACGCGCAGCTTTCGTCAACGCCAAGGGCCAAATATCCCATTCAGATATGCAATTCCCCGGCGTGTCGCGTAAATCAAGTGAATACGGATTTCTTGCTGAAAACTTTTGAGAATTTGTTGGATATAAAGCTTGGCGAGACCACTTACGACGGGCGTTTTACATTAGAGACCTGCGCCTGCTACGGCGCGTGCGACCGCGCTCCTTCGGTGCGTATTAACGGTAAGATTTACGACCATCTAAATACGCAGGAAAAAATTGAAGAGCTGCTTCGCTCCTTGCCTTGAGGAGGGTGTGTCATGACAACCGTAAAATTTTTAACAAAAAATTTTGGCAAATATAATGTGGAATCCATCAGCGAATACATGGAAATCGGAGGATTCTCCGCGCTGAAAAAAGCCGTCGCCGACGGATCCGATTCGGTGCTTGAACTTCTTGCCGCCGCAAAGATAAGAGGCAGAGGTGGCGCAGAGTATGACGTCGGACGCAAATGGTCCCAAGCGAGGGACGTTAAAGGCGAAAATAAGATAATAATCTGCAACGCCGACGAAGGCGAGACCACCACTTTTAAGGATAGGGAACTTATCAAAAACGATCCCTTTAATTTGATAGAAGCCATGATTATAGCGGGTTATGTGATTGGCGCAACCGAAGGCTTTATCTATATGCGCGCCGAATACGCCTGCTATCGTCCCATTTTGTTGAACGCTATCGCACAGGCTAAGGAATACGGTTTCTTGGGAAAAAATATCTTGAACAAGGGTTTTGATTTCGATATCAAACTTTATTCCGGCGCAGGGGCTTATGTTTGCGGCGAAGGCACGGCGCTTATCCGCTCCATCGAAGGGAAAGCAGGTCGCCCCCGCATGAAGCCGCCATTTATAAAACAAAGCGGCGCATTCGCTCGTCCCACTTGCTTAAACAATGTGGAAAGTCTTTCGATTGTTCCTCACTTAATCCTTGACGACGAAAAGGTTTATATGTCTATCGTCCGCGGCATTTCCGTAGGCACTAAGATGATAAGCGTAGCGGGTAATGTAAACAAGCCCGGAGTGTTTGAAATTCCCTTCGGCGTTACCGCGCGTGAAATCATTTACGATTTGGCGGGCGGCGTGCAGGACAATCGTAAGATTCGGCTCATACAGTTCGGCGGCGCTTCGGGTAAAATCGCAACCGACGCTATTTTAGACACTCCTTA
>JAFXOC010000289.1 GCA_017529085.1 Selenomonadaceae bacterium
CTCTTTCTTTTTTGTAAAAAAGAAAGAGAAAAAAGAAAGAAGTAAAGAAAAAAGAGAAAGAAAAAACTTTAATAAAATAAATAAAAAAGGTAAAACTAACAATATACGTACCCGGGAGCGAGGGCGAATGCCCTTTGGCGGGTGCAGGGCAGCGCCCTGCCGGGTTTGGGCGGAGCCCAGCAAAAAAACACGCCCCAACGGGAGGTAGAGGGGATGGAAGAGAAGAAGCAGCCGGTGATATTGGCGGTTGACGATGATGATGTGAACCTTTTTATGGTGGGGTCGATATTAGGGAACGAGTCGAAAGTTGTAAAAAAAAGCTCAGGCGTTACTGCGCTGAAGTATTTGGCGGAGAACAGCGTTGATTTGGTACTTTTGGACTTTAATATGCCCGGCATGGACGGGATGGAAGTTCTGGCGGAGATGCGCCGCAGGGAAGAGATGAAGAACGTTCCCGTCATCATAATGACGGGGGAGATAGACGTAGAGCTTGAAACCTCTGTGTTCCACGCGGGAGCGGTGGACTTCGTAAGGAAGCCTTTTGCGCCCATGGTGCTTAGGGAGCGCACGAAACGAGTGCTGCAAAACGAATACTTGAAGCGCAATTTAAGAAAGGAAGTCGTCCGCCAGACAAGACTCGCCGAAGAACGGTTGGCGGCGAGCAGAAGGCTTTTCGATCAGACGGTGCTTGCTCTCGTTAAAACGATAGACGCAAAAGATAAATATACTCAAGGTCATTCGCAGAGGGTGGCGTATTATACAAGGCTTCTCGGCAAACGCGACGGAGAGGGCGAAGAACGGCTCCAAGAGCTTTACTGCATGGGCTTGTTGCACGATATAGGCAAAATCGGCGTGCCGGGGGCGATTATCAACAAGACTTCAAGGCTTACCGATGAGGAATACGCCATAATAAAATCCCATACGACCATGGGCGCGGAGATATTAAAGCCCATCGTGGAGTTCCCGAAACTTTCGATAGGCGCAAGATCCCATCATGAGCGTTGGGACGGCAGGGGATACCCCGATGGCATAGCGGGCAACGACATTCCAAGGGACGCAAGGCTTATCGCCGTGGCGGACGCTTACGATGCCATGACGAGCCGCAGAAGTTACCGCGGCGTTATGGAGCAGGAAAGAGTCAGGACGGAGATAGAAAGAGGTCGTGGCAGTCAGTTCGATCCGTATTTTGCGGATCTCATGCTTAGCCTTATAGACGACGACAAGGAATTTAAGATGCGGAGCGATCCCGTCGATCCTAACGCAGAGGGCGCAAGCGAACGGAATAAGGGATAAAAATTTAAAATTGACGCAAACATAAAACCCGAGTAAAATAAAGCGAGATTTTATTTTACTCGGGTTTTTGTTTTGAGGTGGGCAAAATGTATATTAAACTGCCTTGTCGTAAACGTTGGTTATAACAAGGCAGTTTAAGACTTCGATAAATCATTGACAACAACTTCCGCTATGCTAAAATAAACGTAAGGCAAACCCCTTGAATGGAGGCGGTACAAAATGAAACAGCATTATATTATGCCCGTAGGCGTTGACGATTTTCGTCAAGTTCGGGAAGAATATTATTATGTTGATAAAACCGATTTTATAAAATCTCTTATAGACGGTCATAGCAAAGCTACTCTTATAACAAGACCGAGGCGTTTCGGAAAAACTCTTGCGCTCAGTATGCTCTATTACTTTTTCACAATGGAAAACGCTGAGGAAAACCGCGTCCTTTTTGAAGGCTGCAACATCGAAAAAGCCGGTGAAAAGTATATGGCGAAGCAGGGAAGCATGCCTACCGTTTTTTTGAGTTTGAAGGATATCAAGCAATCAAAATACCCCAACATGATAGCAAAATTCAGTTCGCTCATGCAGGATTTATATCTTTCAAACAAATATCTACTTGAACGCGGTTGCCTTGATGACTCCGAGAAAAAATACTTTATCTCGGTAATAGATCGAAAGGCAAGCGATGTGGATTTGCAGGATTCACTGAAGAAATTGACAACATGGCTCAATCGCTATCATAAAAAGCCGGCTCTGGTGCTTATCGACGAATATGACGCGCCGATACAGTACGCTTTCGATAACGGTTATTACGACGACGCGATAACTTTTATGCGAAATTTCCTCAGCGCCGTGTTAAAGTCTAATCCGGACTTGGATTTTGCCGTGCTGACGGGCGTGCTCAGAATTGCCAAGGAAAGCATTTTCAGCTCGCTGAACAATTTGAAGGTTTCAAGCCTTATTAGCGGAAAATATGCAGAATCAATGGGTTTTACGGAAAAAGAAATCGAGCGAATAGTCAAAGATTTTAATGCGACCGATAAGTTGGCGCAGATAAAAGAATGGTACGACGGTTACAGTTTTGCGGGGACTAATGTTTACAACCCTTGGTCAGTCATCAATTATTTTGACAACGATTGCCGTCCTTCAATTTATTGGCTAAATACCTCCGGCAACAGTATCGTAACGGAACTGTTGAAAAGGACAGACAAAGAGCAGGCAAAGGAACTTCGATCGCTCTTGCAAGGCGGCTCCGTCAGCGCAACCATTGACGAAGGCGTTATATACACGGATATTTATAAAAATCGCAACGCCCTTTACACTATGCTGCTTACCACCGGTTATCTCACCATTTCCACGGAACACGATGCGCAAATTATGGAGGATATTATAGATCTTCGCATTCCAAACCGAGAAGTGCGCAGCGTGTATAAAAAAGAGATTGTAAATCGCATTGATGAAATGGACGGCAGTCCGAATCTTATATATTTATTGAAGGCTCTTTTGTCCGGCGACGCGGAAGTTTTTTCCGAGAAGCTGAGCGATTATCTCCTAACCTTAAGCAGCTACTATGACACGGCAAACAAAGAGAGTTTCTACCACGGTTTTATCTTGGGGCTTACGGCTCTCTTAACGCCGGATTACAAAATCGTATCCAACAGGGAAAGCGGCTACGGCAGATTTGACATAGCGATACTCCCCTGTAAAAATCGCAATAACGCCGTTATAATGGAATTTAAAGTTGCAAAGAGTGAAGCGGAACTTCCGCAAAAAGCCAAAACCGCGCTCTCACAAATTGAAAGCATGGAGTATATGACAAATTTGAAAAATGAAAACATAGAACAAATTTGGCAATACGGCATATCCTTTTGCGGTAAAAAATGTTGTATAGAATCAAAAAGCCTCCCTTGAACGAGAGGCTTTTTTGTATGTTAAATTTACTTAGTCGGCGTAGACGCAATATCTTTTCTAATATCCGCCAATACGTCTTTGTTGTCTTTCGCCGAATTTAGGTTCGCGGGAATCATGACGGAATCTTGCGTTGTTCCGCCCGAAATAAAGAACGGCATTTCTGCGTAATATCCAAGCGCCGCGTAGAAATTCTTTTCTTCGTCGGTCAGCTTAATCTTGCCCGCAGCCATCTCGTCTATGATGCCTTTGGCATATGCCCTCAAAAGCGGCGTTAAGTTGCCGTTTATGCTTGCCGTTTTGCCGTTAGCCGAATCTACCGTCCATTCAAGCTCGATATCCGCCTTGTTAAGCGCATTGGAAAGGCGGTTCACCAAAACTTCCTGTTCGCCCTTTGGGGCATTGGCGTTCTTTTTGACCGCCGCGCTTAGTTTCTTGCCGTCCAAAACAAGTTTAAAAGTCTTTTTGCCGTTTTTATCGGCGATTTTTTTTGCGGATTTGACAGCTTCCATATTCGCGCTCAAAACCTTGGGGTCGGTACTCTTTAACGCCGCAAAAATCCCTGCGGGTATTCCGGGAAGAGGGAATTTGCTCCACTCGTAATTCCTGTATACATATAAATTCATCGCGCCGTTTCTCTGTTCCAAGAAAATCGGCATACTTTTATTCGTTGTCTTGTTGGTATTTTTATCGGTATAAATCCAGTCAAGCTTTCCTTCAAACCTCACTGTACCGTCTTTTAAAATTTGTCCCTTACCATCGACATCTCCGTGAAATTGCGGTCCGAAAATGTTAAATCCGGCGGTCATAGTCCCATTGTATTCGGGGGTTATAATGTAAGCCGCCTTAAAATCCGCCGCCCCGTCGCCCGTAGGCGCAGCGTATGCGTTGCCTGCAAAGAGTCCGCCGCATACAAGCGTTGCCGCTAAGAGTTTCTTTAAAGTTCTGTTCATTTTTTGATACTCCTTTATACTTATTTATTCAACTTGCTCTTGGTGTCATGCTCCGCGCTGTTTATATCGGCGCTCATGTCTTTGGCGAGGTTCAAGTTTTGGAATTTTTGGTCGTCGGGTAAAATCATGGTGAATTTATCGGTTTTGTCAAGATAGACGGTGCCGTTGTTAAGGGAAAATTCCAGAATATGCCCGCCTTTTTTCTTATCGTCGGAGATGAAATGGAAATGCCAGCCGGGCGAATTTAAGCCGTTCATGTAATTCGGGCAATATATCCCAACCAATGTACCATTGATGTTTTTCTCGGTAAATTCCGTCTGTTTGCCCTTTAAGGCTTCAACAAGAGTCGGATAAGGTTCCTTGCTGCCGTATTCGCTGCGAAAGAGTATGGATGGAAATGTTGCGTGAAGTTTTACCATATAAAAGCTGTTAATACCGTTTTTACGAACCGTATCGGTCAGAGCTTTTTCAAATTCGGCTTTGTTTTTGATGTTTTTCAAAGGAAGGGCTATATCCTCGTCAAAATAAGTTACGGTAGCGTAAGGAATACGCGTGCTGTCGGGCGTAACGATAACCTTGCCGTCTCCTAGCGCTTGATAAATCGTGCCGTCTAAAACAATCATTTCGCCGTTTAAGCCTTCAAACGTCCCGATTCCGGTATCTCCCATAGTGCGAAGTTCGCCGGCGGTCAATAAGCCGCCAAGATAACCTTGAGCCAAAGATTGCAATAAGGCGACTTGAGCGATGCTTTCTCTTTCCTCGTTTGCCGCTTGCGCTTGATCGCTGTTAGCTCCAAGCGTCGCGACTCCCGCCAAAAATGCCGCTAAAACCTGCTTCTTAATGTTCATCTTTACCTACCTCGTTTCTTTTTTGAATCTTCGATACTTCTCCTTATTCAAGTTTAAGGAAAAATACAAAAATAGGTATTCGTCAAAAAAATTATTTTTCCTGCAAATTGACAAAATATAATAAAATGAATACAAAATACAAGAGTTTGCCTTTATCCCTAATCTTCATAATGTCCTTTACAAGAAAAAATGTGAGTCTCGTCCTCAAAGTTTGTCCCCACTAAAAAAATCCTCCAACTCTTTGTCGGTGAAAAATCTGCCCGTTCCCTTTTTCATCTGTTCTATACCGCGATCTATCTTCGCCAAATATTCGGCGTTACGCTTGTCTTTTGCGTCCTCTCTGTCAAACATATCCGTAAGCGCCGAAAGCGTCAATTCTTCCACGCTGCATTTTTTCTTTCTCGCAAATTGTGAAATGCGGTTTTCGTCTGCTGTTGTTAGGTTTAATGTAATGTTCATTTTATGCCTCCTCTCACCCGACTCTGCCGCTCGCCTTTAACAGCGTCTCTTTCAACTTGTTTTCAATCTGCTCCAATTCCTTTTCCGCCGCGGCTCTTCTCGCTTTCCCTTCCTGACCTATCTTTATTGTTTCTTCTATAGTTTCTATTAAGTCGCTGTTTACCTTTTGCACCGTTTCAATATCTATAATGGAACGCTCGTTTTCCTTCGCCGTTTCGATGGTGTTTATCTTTAAAAGTTCGGCGTTTCGTTTCAACAAATCATTTGTGGCATCGCTTACCGCCCGTTGCATACCGAGAACGTCCCGTTGGCGGGATAAGCCTAACGCTATCACCACTTGATTTTTCCAAAGGGGAATGGTGTTGTATATGGCGGTCTGCACCCTGTCTATCAGCACTTTGTCGTTGTTTTGGATAAGACGAATTTGAGGCGCAGTCTGCACGGCTATGGTTTTGGAGAGTTTTAAATCGTGGACTTTCTTTTGGAAACGGTTTACGCTGTCTTCAAAATCCTTCACTACCTGCACCGCCATAGGATCGCTTGACGCCGCCGCTTCGTTTCTCAGTTTGGGCAGAGTCACCCGCTCCATTTCAACCAGCTTTTCTTCGCCGGCTCTTATGTATAATTCAAGTTTCTTAAAATAAGCGAGATTTTTTTCGTATAATCCATCGAACATGATAACGTCTTTCATCATGCGGTTCTTTGCCGATTCCAACGCGGTTTCTATCCGCTCCACTTGAGTGGATAGTTTAGTATAGCCTTCCATCATGTTTTCTGCTTTTCCCGCAAGGGCGCCAATAATGGGAATTTTAGCCAAAAAACCCTTGTCCTCGGCGGGTTGAAATCCTCTGACTTTTCCCACCAATTCCGTAAGCAACGCGCCTACGTCGCCCGCGTCCTTAGTTTTAATGGAAGACAGCACATTGTCCGAAAATTCCGCAATATCTTTTTGCGCCTCCGCTCCAAAAGAGAGAGCCGTGGTGGAGTCCATCAAATTTATATTAGCTTTAATGCTTTCCACTTGCCGCCGCTCTTCGGGGGTTAGACTAGCGACTTCTTCCAAAACTTTTTCTTTAGCGAGTTCCACTATTTGTTTATCGTCACTGGCGCCGCCTGATTTTGCTTTCAGTAAATCGTCGAGAGATATGTCCGACATATCAAAATCACCTAACTTTCAAAAAATTAATTTATTTTTTAACACTATC
>JAFXOC010000290.1 GCA_017529085.1 Selenomonadaceae bacterium
CCGGATTTTAATTGGAGGCTTGCAAAAAAAGCGAAGGCTTTGGGTGTTAAGATTTTTTCATATATTCCTCCTTCCGCTTGGGCGTGGAGAAGAGGACGCGCTAAAGATTGCGCTCGTATAGCGGATGAGTTTGTGGCGATATTCCCCCATGAGCTTGAACCTTATGAAGAAGCGGGGGCGAAGATTTCTTTTTTGGGAAATCCCCTTGTAGATACGGTTGTTCCCACAATGGCCAAAGAAACGGCAAAGAGATATTTTGGGGTAGGCGATGAGCCCGTTGTTTTGTTGTTGCCGGGAAGTCGGTTGCAGGAAATTCGCAGGATTTTTCCCATAATGTTAAAAGCCGCTAAGCTTTTACTTGAATATAGACCTGATACAAAATTTTTTTTACCTGTTGCGGATAATATTGATGAAAAATTATTGCAAAGTTATATAGATGAAGCGAATATCTCGGCAAAATTTACGCGTGAAAAAAGATATGATTTAATGCATATTGGAGATTTTGCGCTTGCGACTTCCGGCACGGTTGTGATGGAGGCGGCATTGTTGGAACTTCCTTGCGTTGCGCTTTATAAAATGAGCGCATTTAACTATTTTATAGCTAGACTTTTTGTTCATGTTGAATATTTCACGTTGCCGAATCTTTTGCTACAAAAAAGGGCGATACCCGAACTTTTGCAGGAAGAAGTGACTTCGGAAAATATATTTTCCGAAGCGAAAAAACTTTATGTGGGCGAAGCGGAAAGAATGAACGTAATTAGCGATTTAAAGGCGGCTAAAGTTGTATTAGGAGAGAGTGGAGCGACTAAAAGAATAGCAAAAAAAATTTTGGATGTGGCATAATCTTTTTAAAAGAAAAACTATCCAATATAACTAAAAATCAAAAAGAACGAGATTAAAGTTTTTTCTTTCTCTTTTTTCTTTGCTTCTTTCTTTTTTCTCTTTCTTTTTTACAAAAAGAAAGAGAAAAAAAGAAAGAAGGATTTTAGGTTTACTATAAAGTAAGGAGGGGTGGGTATGCGTAATTACAAACGGTTGCTTATGTATATTCGCCCTTATTTAAAGCGGTTGTTCATAGCTATTATATTTATAGTGCTTGCTGCATCCGCTAATTTATACCTGCCTTGGATTATTAAAGACATGGTGGACGATGTGCTTGCCGCAAAGAACATGATGATGCTTAATTTTATAGCGGTAAGCATTGTCGTGGTATTTGCGTTTCGAGGGGTTTTTTATTATGGTCAGTCGTATCTTGTTTCCTATATAGGTCAAAGGGTCGTTATAGATATTCGCGAGGTGCTTTTCAGAAAGTTTCAGCGAATGCCCATTTCATACTTTGACAAGCATCAAACCGGCGAGACCATGAGTTATCTAACGAACGATGTAAACGCCATGCAAAACGCTCTGGTTGACAATCTGATAGAAGCCGTAACGGAGAGCGCGATTTTAATCGGTTCCCTTATTATGATGGTGTATCTTGATTGGAAACTAAGTCTACTCACTCTTACGGTTATTCCCCTTGTAGGTCAAGCTATGAAGATTTTCGGCAGGAAGATAAAAGTTACTGCGAAAGTTATTCAGGAGCGGCTTGCGGATATTACGTCTCTCTTGCAGGAGAGCATATCTTCCATAAGAGTCGTAAAATCCTTCGTTCGTGAGGAATATGAAATAAAGAGGTTTTGTAAAGAGAACGATTTAAATTTCCAAGCTGCA
>JAFXOC010000291.1 GCA_017529085.1 Selenomonadaceae bacterium
CCGGAGTTTCGACGGGTCTTTGAGGACTCCCGGATGCTTGAGGACACCGCCGGGACGCGCACCATTGGCGAAGAAGGAGGAGCCGTATTCCTCGCAAGCCAAAGTCATGCCCACGGCATTTCTTGCCATAGCTATGGGAGAGTAGCCCACCAATCCGTCAAAGCCGAGTCCCGGAATATGAAGAACATCTTGTCGGCGAAGTTTAATCTGCCGCCCGCTTTTGATTTTTGGATTATTGTCGTTTATGGGCGTGTATGTATAAACGATTTCGCCATTTTCGTCTCTATCCACGCTCATATGATTTGGCAAGAGCGGATAAAGAGCGATAACTCGCCCCATTCCGTCTTTTATAATTTGCGAGAAAAAATTTCCAAACAAAAGCAGGTGAATCATAGCCGTTTCTCGAAATATGAAAGAAGTCATTTCGGGATTGGGCGAATCGTGCAGTAAAAAGTAAAGCGGGTGTTCCGGCGCTTTCTTTTGCCCTCGCCCGTCATATTCATACAAATGCAAAGGCAAACTTGCGATTGACTCCGCTAAAATGCGAACGCAAGCGTAAACCGCCGTAGTTTGCATTGCCGTAAATTCGTTGACATTCTTTCCCGCAGACGACCGCCCGAAAACAAAAGGCCAGCCACTGAAGTGATAAAAATTTTTAGGTTTATCCCTTGAACGAAACAGCCAACTGAAAATTCCCATATAATCACACTCCCTATATCAAAAAAGCCGCCCTTTCGAGCGGCTCTCTCGCCTTAAAATTTCTTGGTGAAGGCAAGTTCCATTTCATTTATCGCTTTGGCGAATTTCGCGGCTCTTGCGATTTCGTCTGCGGCTTTTAAAAGTTCCTCGGGGTCGGGGTTGCCACCCATCGAACTTATGAAAGCTGATGCGGTAACTTTGACGCAAGCCGTTTTGTTTTCCCAATCCGTTTTCTCGTAATCGGTTTCCGTGAAAATTTGAATTGTCGCGGCTTTGCCGGTAACTCCCCAAGTAAGGTTGGTTTTTTCAATCTCAAATCCGAATTCCGCGCCCTTTGCCTCGATGATGTTTTTGATTTCTTCTTTAGTCATTTTTAAGACCCCTTTCAAATTCTTGTTCCGTGCCTTTCGGCAAGTGTATATATTGCTCTAAAACACAGATAAGTCAAGGGAATTTTTATTATAATAATTATTTTTTAAAATGAAATAACCCCGCGATTTTCATACACGCTTTCAACTTCATCGTTTCCGCAACGAATGGCGCGGTCGAGAGCCATTATTAACGCAATCGCGCCGTCAATTTTCTCGGTGCTTTTCGCTTTGTCGGCTTTGATGTTTCCTGCAGGGTCTGTACGGATACAGATATTATCCATATTCCAACGCAAAACAGGATGTCCGCCGTGGGCGATTTTCTGCTCCAATACCAATTTCATCAATTCTTTTGTCGGAGGACTCATTGACGCGAAACCCTGACCGAAGGGAACAACGGTAAATCCCATACCTTCGAGGTTTTGCACCATTTGCACTGCACCCCAACGGTCGAAAGCTATTTCTCGAATGTTGTATTTTTCGCCGAGTTTCTCGATGAATTTTTCAATGTAGCCGTAGTGAACAACATTCCCTTCCGTGGTTTTGAGGAAGCCTTGCCTTTGCCAAACATCGTAAGGCACATGGTCGCGGCGAACTCGAATGTCGAGATTATCTTCGGGAATCCAAAAGTAGGGAAGCATACAGTATTTATCCGTTTCATCAATTGGCGGGAACACCAAAACAAAAGCCGTGATGTCAGTCGTACTTGAAAGGTCAAGACCGCCATAGCA
>JAFXOC010000292.1 GCA_017529085.1 Selenomonadaceae bacterium
GGTGGAGACGAAGGGGATTGAACCCTCGACCCCCAGATTGCGAACCTGGTGCTCTCCCAGCTGAGCTACGTCCCCAAAACAAGTATGATTATATCACGCTTACGCATCAGTTGTCAAGATATTTTGAAAAAATTTCGCTTCTCTGTGTGATAAAGAGTTACTATTCACAAGGAAGAAATTGAAAAAAAAATCACAAATGACCGTGGCAATTTAAAACTTACTATTGACAACCATTCGTAAGCCATGCTATAATACGTTCGTTTTGGGGGCATAGCTCAGCTGGGAGAGCGCTTGCATGGCATGCAAGAGGTCAGGAGTTCGATCCTCCTTGTCTCCACCAAACACGAATTTCAAACTCTTTGATTTTTGTCAAAGAGTTTTTTATTTTGAATGCAGGAATTTTCGTAATTAAAGAAGAAATTTACAAATATGAGAGAAAATGGTAAAATACAATCGGATGAGGTTATATCTTCCGAAAAGTTTAATATGCCTTTGGCAAAAATAAAGGACTTTTTATTAAAACCCGGAGCGAAGCATTCTCGAGATTTTTTTGATGTGGGCTACGTGCAAAATGATATAGTAAAACTCATGCGAGATATCGAATTTTTGTTTAATGAAGACAATGCGGAAGATAATAAAACTTTTCCCGATGGAATGGAAAGATTTAGCATTTTTATGGATTTAGGCGTAAATGTCAAAAAAGATTTAGAACCGTATGGCAACGGGATAATAAAAATTCTAGGCCGCGATTTGTTACGGCGCATAGGGAGTGAAAATCATGTTTGAATTATTTGATACAGTAAAAATAAAATCTAACGGTATCATCGGCACCATTATTGATAAAACAGAAATAAACGGAAAAGCGAGATATATTGTTGAAAATGACACCAAAGGTGAAATAGCCGGAGCGTACGGCGGTAATTGGGCGGAATTTGACTGCCTGGACGAAGATTTGTTAAAAGTAGGTTAGTCGAAGCTTATTTTTTATTACTGCTTTTTCTTATCGGAGGTGGCTTGTTTGATAAAGAATACCATACTTATACTGCTTAGCATAATCTTTCTCGTTACGGCGGGATCCCTTACTTATGTTTACTATTGCAATACCAGGGCGCAGATAATAGAAGACAGGGAGAAAAAACTTGCCGAAATGCCCTCTCCCAAAGAACTTCGCGAACAAAAGGAACGGGAGAAAAAGGAAAAACAACAGAAAAAGGAACAGGCGGAAAAAGAAAAGGAAAAGAACAAACGCCCATCTGCCGAAGACGTTGCGCCAAACGACGTCGCGCATTTGGTGCAGGATATGTATATAACGCCGCTATCCGCCAGCAGTCGCGCCTACGAGTACGAGGAACACGACGGCGACGCGGGTATATTCTTGCATCCATACGTAATAGAGAAAAAGGGAACCGCAAGCACACTCCATCTAAAGGCGGGTTACAGAGGACAAGCCGCCATGAATTTTGACGATTTAACGGTAAAATGCGATTCAGGTGAAAAACACTTCAAATTCACCCCCGGCGCAAACGTCGCAAATAAAGCCGGTCTTGTGGTTACGTCATACGACGTTCAAGCCACGGGCGACATAGAGAGCATAATGCACGCAATAGCCGCCAGCAATTATGTCCAAGTCTTAATCACGGGCAAAGAAAATGAAAACAAAATATTATCCCCCGCAGAGATTAAACAGTTCAAAAACGTGATGTTGCTTTTCGACGCTTTAAACGACGGCAAGTAAGTTCTTTCTTTTCTTTTTTCTCTTTTTTGTAAAAAAAGAGAAAAAAGAAAAGAACCAAAAGAAA
>JAFXOC010000036.1 GCA_017529085.1 Selenomonadaceae bacterium
TAAAAAAGTCATATTTTTCGCTAAAGTTCGCATGGTTTGCATACCCTCGGCATCTTTTGCGGCTTCTCCGGGTTCTCTGCCATGAACGCCGTTCCAATATTGGCTGGAGGCAATAGGCATCCCGCATATGGTAAAATATTTGTTGATTTCGTCAAAAGTAGCGGAAATGCCGCCTCGTCTGGCGACAACAATTCCTGCGCCGACCTTCATGGTTTTATCGAAACATCCGCCCATTTGAGTGCTGAAAAAAAGGCGGTCAAGAAAAGAAATAAGCGTACCATTTGCAGAAGCGTAATAAACCGGGGTACCGACGACAATTCCGTCGCTTTTGGCAAAAATATCCGCGGCTTCGTTCACCACATCGTCAAAAACGCATTTTTTCTTTGTTGCGCATGACCCGCAGGCAATACAACCGCGAATTGGTTTGTTGCCGACTTGTACTAATGCTGTTTCAACGTCGTTTTCTTCAAATACTTTTCGCATTTCGTCAAGCGCAAGAAAAGTATTTCCATTGGAATGGGGCGAACCGTTGATCAGTAAAATTTTCATTTAAATCTCTCCCTTTTCATAATAAACGCATTATAACATTTATAGCTGATTATTTCTACTTAATTATTTTTGTTTAAAATATAGTTTTTAGAGATGCCCTTAAGTTTTTAAAAAAATTCTCCGATAATACAAGTAAGGGAAGTAGTGCATAACAAAAATTTCAGAAAGTGTTCTTATGGCTTTTACAATTTTGAATAATACTGCGGCGCAGATGACATTGGGCGAACTTAACAAAAATATCACAAAAGTCGGAAGACAGCTTTCAAAGCTCTCTAAAGGCGAAAGGGTCCCAAATTCTCGGGGGGCAGATTATGCCATTTCGGAGAGTATGCGTGAAAATATACGCTCTCTTGGGCAAGACGAAAGAAACGTAAAAAGCGGAAAAGATTTGCTTCGAGTTGCGGAAGGCGCGGTGCAAAGTCAAGTAAATCTTATGCGCTCCATAAAAGAGCGGGTGTTAAATGCCGCAAACGATTCAAACAGCGATGAAGACAGGAAAATAATACAGAAGGAAATCGACAAATATTTAGATGAAATCGAAGATATAACCTACGAAACGAAATATAACGGCAGACCTCTTTTGCACGGGAACACGACGGTGAATAAAATAGTGCTTGAGGAATTGGGAACAAGCGGGGTATATAGGTACATTATTGGGACAAAGAGTCGAATGGGGTATTTTGGACGTTGGAGATGAAAGAGCCATCACGGCGCCAAACAGTTCCCTTGACATTATTTCGAACGATTACGATACGCTGGACGGTATAGAAGGACCTTTTGCCGTCTTTGTGCCATATTCAGGAGATACTTTGAGTAATTATGCGGACATTCCCGCGCTTTTTCTTTCGGCTGAAAAAAAACAAAATAAATTTTCAGGCTAGGCAGCCGGCGCGCCTAATCATGCAACGATTGATTTGTCGAGCTTTAATACTGTCGCCGAGATGGACGGGCTGAATTTTAGAATAGGCTCTCTCGATTATATTCTTACCACTCATTATAATGATGATCCGAGTCCTCGTTATAATTCTCCTATTGCGGGAAGTTATCCATAGGTTCTAATACAGTTGACAGAACATCTTACTATCGAAAGATCGATATATCCTCTTTACGGGATGCGGAATCTCCAAAGGACGAACTGATGAAAATTCTGGCAAATTCCATAACCCCCGCCGACACAAGCGCTTCCATAGAAATAACCGATGAAGGGGTAAAGCTTCCGGCTAAAAGCGCAAAGATTAGCGGCAACAATGAAACTATTATATCGTATGGTAGATCGGAGCTTGCTCATTACGATGTGAATTTTTCTTCATTTTTTAAAAACAACCCGAACGTCAAACTTCCGGACACTTTATACGGCAAAGGATTTCAAGTGTATTGAGCCACTTGCCCCGAACAGTGGTTCAACTTTAACTTTACGGGAAACGTAATAGAAGGGCAGGAAGATAAACCTGAATTAGAAGACGTGCCGGACGTTAAAAATATTTTCGTAGATATTTCAAGCGTAACGGATCCGTCGGAATTGGTGGAAACTATAGCGAATAGCGCAAATCCGCAACTTGCGACTATTCACGATGGTCACAATCAGTCTTTTTTCGGTTATGACAAAGGAAAGCCGCAATGCGCTTTTAGGCGAAAAAGGAGAAGGAGATGCGGCGGATGTCAGCGGCTATCTTGACACGGCAATAAATTATCTCACAAATGCCAACGCTATGATAGGTTCTCAGATTATGCGCCTTGAATTTACGGAAAAAAATATCGTAACTCAAAGCGAAAACACAACTGCAGCAGAATCCGTAATAAGGGATGCGGATATGGCAAAAGAGATGACCGAGTTTACCAAGGCGAACATATTAAGAGAGAGCGCGCAGGCTATGCTTGCGCAAGCGAAACAGTCGGCTTCCGGGGTATTGGGTTTGTTAGGATAACAAAGAACAGAACAGTATTCTTGCAAATATGCGGGAATACTGTTTGTTATTAAAAGTAGAAAAAGAAGTTTAATCATGGTTGATTTATGAAAATATTGATTTGAATTAAAAGTATCGCTTTTAGTATAGAAGCAAAAACAAAAATGCGTATGATTTTATCAACCAGATTAAATTATGTCTAGGAGATTTTATCAACCACAAAGAAAAATTCTATTTAGAAGATTTTATCAACCACATCTTAAAAAATAAAATTTAACTTCGTATAATTCCAATTATAGTGAGTTGGATTATAGAAAATACTAAAAACCAATAGAACGAAATTTGTCTACCTGAATTTTTGTGCTAAAAATCGAATTAAAAATCCCCCTAAGCGACAGTTTGACATTACTGTCACTTAGGGGGCAAAATAATCAGCTTGCTCTAATCAATAGTTAAAATTTTATTTTTCAAAACATAAACCAAAGCCTGTGTGCGATCCGAAACATTTAATTTTCTAAAGATATTGGTGAGATGATTTTTCACCGTTTTTTCGCTTACACAAAGACTATCCGCTATTTCTTGATTGCTTAAACCTTGAGTTATGCAGCTTAAAACATCCATTTCGCGAAGAGTCAGACCATTTGGACGGTGCTTTTTATATAAAAGTCGCGCTGCTTCTATGATATGCTCTTCTTTACCAAATAATCTTTTGGCAATTTTGGGATAAACAAAAGCATTGCCCATATTTACCACATGAATAGCGCGAATAAGAGCCTCCGGTTCTACATCCTTTAAAATATAGCCAAGGGCTCCGTGCTTTAATATCTCTAATATATAATTGTCACCATCGTGGATGGTGAGCGCAATAATCTTGGTGGGAAGTTTTTTATTTCCCAACTCTTTGGCAACTTCAAGACCGTTTTTGACAGGCATATTTATATCCAAAAGCAAAATATCGGGTGTTAGTTCTAAAGTTTTCTTAATTGTTTCTTCACCGTCTTGAGCCTCTCCAACAACTTTTAAGTCGTCCTCGAAAGACAGCACACGACGAATTCCCTCGCGAATAAGCGTATGATCGTCGGCTATTAAAATTGAAATCATTTTGTCACTCCTATACGCGTACTTCAAAACGACTGCCTTCTTTGGCTGATTCCTGTTTTGTCACGACTTTCGTGTTTTTATTTAAATTATTTGGCATCTGAGATTGATAATTTTTTACAACACTTTTAGGAACGTTTGCAGTATGGACTTCCGGAGATTCAGGCGCTAAGGAGGAAATATCTCTCTTGGAAAATCCCCGCTTATCCGTTTTTTCCCTTATTAAGAAATTTTTTGCAAGATAAACCAAAAGCGCCAATACCGCGGCGATAGTAAATCCCCAGTAAAGCGCGCCGTGCCCTGCGTCGCCGTTATGTACTTTAAAAGGCGGGGATGAGGTTGTTGCCTGCGTTGTCTCCGTATTTGCTTCGTTGGGAAATGCTTCTTTAATGTTTACGCGCTTTTCGGTTTTTTCACTTGACGCTTGAACCTTTGTATCTTGCGGTTGACTTGTTGCATTACCTGCGTTCTGCGTTTTTTGAACGGAAGTTGTCGCCGCATTCTCATCCGCGCGCTTATCTTTCTTAGGCGTTGACGTGGTGGTTTTAGAAAGTGAACCTGAGCCGTGAGCGACAGCGTCCTTTGCCTTTTGCTCGTTTATGGCATCGTCAGACGTAGGACCATAACTTTTAGGTCTGGGCATATCAGTTACACTGCCGCCACCTTCAAGCACCACTCTGGGCGGCGTCGGTGGCGTCGGGGGCGTAGGCGGTGTAGGAAATGTAAGAGCCATTAATTAGCATCTCCAAAAAGCAAGTAAGAAGTTGCAAGACTATATATACCCTCTCCGTAATCTTCACGTATATCGGGACGTATTAAGAGATTGGGTAAAAATTTAATTGAAACTTCCTTAGACGCGATTTCGATAATCTTTGCCTTATCGCTTTCACGAAGCTTTTCATTATAGAATATAACGCCGTGAGGATTCCAAAGTCTTGTCAAAAGAACCAACGTTTTTGCTGCGTTTTCTACCGATTCACCGTTGTTTAAATCATCGTTAAGCGCTCCGGCAAATCCATCTCGTCCTTTATATAATTTGCTTTTGAGAAGTATTCCGCATCGCGGACTTTCTTGTTTCTCCCACGATACGCCTATAAGGGTTTCGTTCTCTGCAACTTTTCCAAAGAGTTTGCCTGCGCCATGCGTAGCCGCATGAATATCCCGTAAAAGGGTCACGGGACGATTTATCTTAGAAAACAAAAGGCTGGAAAGCGCTTCGCCTTTTAATGCCGGGTAAGCGTTTGTTTCAAAGTTTCCGGCAATTTCTTCGCCGTCCAGTCCTAAAAGTACAGTTGTTATTTGAGGATATTTTTCGATAAATGCGCTAAATTCTTTCTGTAAAAAATCGGAAGTAACATCGCTAGTTACCGCTTCGCTTCCTGCAACAACCTCGCCGAACAAGTTTAACACAAAAGATGTAAGCTTAAAATTATTCCCTTCGCTCCAAATGTACGCTCCCAAAGCCAAACGTTTATCCGCCACAAAACGATACTGCCTTGCGGGGCGCCCGCCTATTGACACCGTATTTGTAATAAGTTCCGCGTCACCGCGTTTTATAAGCGCTTCTAAATGAGCGTTAATAGTTACTACGCTAAGTCCCGTTTCTTTCGCAAGATTTGGTTTTGACGTCACTTTAAGCCGTCTTAAAGCGTTAAGGGTAATTTCGAGATTTTTTTCCCGCATATCTTTTTTGTCCATACTGCATCCCCTTTAGGGTAGAAATTACTTTATAAAGCTATGTTTTGATTGTACAAGATGAAACTTAAATTGTCAATGAAATTTCATCGCCTTATGAACGTGTTGTCGCCTTATAAATGTGTGTGATATTGTCAACTTATAATTGCGTATGAAATTATATGAACTTATTATAAAAATTCATTTTTACGCCTCAACGCCGTTCAGAGCGGTGAGGCATAAAAAATACTAAACAATTTTCAAAAATCGCCTTATGCTTTACCAAATTAAAATCCCACTAGACAAGGACGGTTAAAAGTGTTAATATATCTGAAACACACCCCTTTAATTATCGCCCCGTGAGGCTAGAAGGAGTCTTTGCAATGAAAGAATTTACCATAGAACTCGCTCATAATTTTTATTTATGGGAGAGTTCTTTTTTTGTGTATATACGACGTAAGGAGTGATTGCTTTGAGTGAAAAAATATCCTTGAGAGGACGAGATATGCTTGCCCTCGGCGGATTTTCGGCGGCTGAAATACGCCTGATTTTAGACACCGCCAAAAGCATGAAGGAGATACTGCACAGAGATATAAAAAAACTTCCAACTTTAAGGGGAAAATCCATTGTTACCCTTTTCTACGAACCCAGCACCAGAACCCGCACTTCCTTTGAGCTTGCCGGGAAATATTTAGGCGCGGACGTCGTAAACATAACTTCTTCAACAAGCAGCATAGTTAAAGGCGAAAGCCTTCGTGATACCCTTTACACCATAGAGGCAATGAACGTTGACGCAATCGTTATGCGCCACAAAGCGGAAGGCGCGGCGGCTTATGCGGCAAAAGCCGTAAAGCCCGTTATAATAAACGCGGGAGACGGCGCTCACGCCCATCCTTCACAGGGACTTTTGAACCTTTTTACTATAGAAGATAAGAAAGGCAAACTTGAAGGATTAAAAATCGCCATTTTAGGGGATATTCTTCACAGCAGGGTCGCTCGCTCGGATATTGCGGGTATGAGAAAAATGGGACTAAACATCCATGTTGCGGGGCCTAGAACTCTCGTTCCAAGATTCCTGCTCGAAGAAGGCGTAGTCGTACACGATAGGATTGAAGATGCAATAGAGGGCGCGGACGTTATCGAAGTGCTTCGCATTCAGCTTGAGAGAATGAAGGGCGGACTTTTCCCCACCACAAGGGAATACGCAAGGATTTTCGGACTTAATAAAGAGAGGCTTTCCCTTGCCAAAGAGGACGTATTGGTGCTGCACCCCGGTCCCATGAATAAGGGATGGGAAATTTCCCCGGAAGTCGCTTATTCGATAAATTCCGCCATTCAAGAAGAAGTGGAAAACGGCGTCGCCGTTCGAATGGCTCTCTTTACGTTGCTGTTGACGGGAGGCGCAACTGATGACAAGTTTAATTAAAAACGGCAGGGTAATTGACCCTAAAAACAACATAGATAAAAATCTCGATATATTAATCGAAAATGACAGAATTAAAGCTGTCGGCGAAAATATCGACGAAAAAGACGCAAATGTGATAGACGCAACCAATAAAGTCGTAACCCCGGGATTTATAGATATGCACGTTCATTTAAGAGAACCGGGGCAAGAGGCGAAAGAAGATTTCATTTCCGGCTCTCATGCGGCTGTTGCAGGCGGATATACGAGAGTTGCGACAATGCCGAACACCAATCCCGTCGTAGACACCGCCGCACTTGTGCGTTCGCTTAAAAAGCGGGGCGAAGACGCAAAGGCGCATATAGAAATAATCGGCGCAGTCACAAAAGGGCAAAAGGGCGAAGAACTCTCGGAACTTGGCGATATGACGGAATCCGGCGCAATCGCTTTTTCGGACGACGGACACTATATCGACAACTCGAAGATTTTATTAAACGCTCTTGATTATCTTGCGCCCTTTAACAAAATAATAATAAGCCACGCGGAGGAAACAAACCTTGTCGAAGGCGGCGTTATGAACGAAGGCGTTGTGTCTGCCCGTTTGGGTCTTGCGGGTCGCCCTTCCGTTGCGGAAGATATCGCCGTTATGCGGGATATTTTGCTTGCGGAATACGCAAATGCAAGAATTCACATAGCTCATATAAGTTCCAAGAACGCCGTTGAAATCGTGCGGGCGGCTAAAAAGAAGGGAATTAAGGTTACGGCGGAGGTTACGCCGCAACATCTTACGATGATTGAAGATATGGTGGATTTTACGGATTCTTCAACTAAGATAAATCCTCCCATTCGCACCACTAAGGATAGGGACGCGCTTTTGGAAGGACTTTTGGACGGCACTATCGACATGATAGTTACTGACCATTCTCCCCATGCGCCCGAGGAAAAAGACAGGGAGTACATCTTCGCCCCAAGCGGTTTTCCGGGGCTTGAAACTGCCTTTGGTGTGCTCTATACGGAACTTTGCCTAAAGAAAAAAATTGAGTTATCGACTGTAATCGAACGTATGACGGCGACTCCCGCAAGGGTTTTCGGGATTGAGGCGGGAAATCTTTCCGTGGGAAGCGTTGCGGACATAACTATTCTAGATTTAAACGCCGAATGGACGGTTGACGATAAAGCGTTCTTCACAAGGGGCAGCCATTCGCCGTTTGTGGGGAAAAAGCTTAGCGGCAAGCCCTATGGCACCATTGTTTCCGGCAAGATAGCGTATTTAGAGGGAAAAATTTGTTGAGGTGAAAAGATGAAACGAGGAAAACTGGCGCTTGCCGACAAAAGCGTTTTCGAGGGAATGCTTTTAGGCGACGGCGCTTTTGGCGAAGTCGTGTTTAACACGGGAATGACAGGGTATCAGGAGATTTTAACGGATCCGTCCTACGCACGGCAGATAATAACCCTAACTTATCCGCTTATAGGAAACTACGGCGTTTCAAGCGATTTCAACGAGCATATCGACAATGCACGCAAGGACAACGTCGCAAAAAAATCCCATGCGGCGGGGTTTATCGTAGGTGAAATTTGCGAATACGGCTCAAATTATAAATATGAGGATTCGATAGAGAGTTTTTTGGCTGCGGAAAATATTCCCTGTTTATGCAATGTCGATACTCGCGCCCTTACCAGAAAAATCCGCTCTGCAGGCACCATGAAGGGAGTAATTGTGCCTGATGGAACTTCCGACGAAGAAATCGACGCAATGCTTGAAAAACCGCTGATAACAGACGTTGTGCGGGAAGTTACCACGAAGGAAATCTATACTCTTGAACCTTACGCTCTAATCGAAAAAAATCTCATAAAGAGGGAAAAGCCAGAAGGCGTAGCGCCTCATGTTGTAGCTATGGATTTTGGGGTAAAGCAGAATATTCTCAGGAGTCTCTCGTCGTTAGGGACAAGATTAACTGTTGTGCCGGCAGACACAAAAGCGGAGGACATTTTAAAAATGCAGCCCGACGGGCTTTTCCTTTCAAACGGCCCCGGAGATCCTAAAGACGTGGGTTACGCCATAGAAGAAATAAAGAAGTTGATAGGAAAACTTCCGATATTCGGAATTTGTCTTGGGCATCAGCTTTTGGCGTTGGCGATGGGAGCGGACACTTACAAGTTAAAATTCGGTCATAGGGGTTCAAATCAGCCGGTTAAGGATTTAAAAACGGGACGGGCGCATATTTCAAGCCAAAATCACGGATATGCGGTTGACGAAACCACTCTTTACAATTTGCCCCTTGAAGTTACCCATGTGTCCATAAACGACGGCACGGTTGAGGGAATGCGCCACACGGAGCTTCCCATATTTTCGGTGCAATATCATCCGGA
>JAFXOC010000293.1 GCA_017529085.1 Selenomonadaceae bacterium
ATTTTGTTCCTCAATCCCCGTACTATTAAACCGTAGCTTTCCACAAAATTTAATAGTTTTTCTTCGTTTAAAGTGGTGATTATAGTTTTATTTTTTAAGAGAATTTCGAAGACTTCGCGACGACTTCTCGATTTTCTCACGACGTTATCGCCCAAAAAGTCGTTTTCGTCGTAATCATAGAAGTATTTAATCTTATTTTTGGGCAGCGTGGCTAACGCTTTGATTAAGACCCGCTCTGTGTTTCTCTCGTTGTTTATCCTGGAGGTGACGAATTTATCGAATTTTGCGCCGTTCGGCGTAATCGCCTCCATTAACTTTCGTATTAAATCGTTGGGCGGCAGTTCCGTTATTACGTTGGCTACGGTTTCTACCGGATGCTCCTCGCTGAAATTTCTTATATACAAGACGAAATTTTCGAGTTTTTCGTTTCTGCCGTCTAACGCCTCAATGACTTTTTCCGCTTCGCCATTTACAAATACCGGCAACAAATCTTTATGCAGGTTAAGATCCGCTTGATTGACTCCGCCTTTGATCGATTCTTTCGGCAGATATGTTCTAAAGAGAAAGTGCGTCCAGTGAGAATACAAAATGGAATTTTCCTTACATTCGCGAATTAAGATTCTGTCCAGGACTTGTATATAACCCGCTTCCTCCAAATACCTCGGGAGCCATTCGGCGTAAAAGGTTACGGCCTGCTGCAAAAATCCGCGTTTCAAGCACCAGCGTATTATACCCATAGGCGTTATTTCGGTTAAAACGTCTTGATATTCCGCCTTTATCTTAGGCAATAGTCTGGTGAAATAGAGTTCGTTGAAGTCAACCGGCTCTTTTACGTTCGCCGAATCCCTGTATTCGGCTACGGCGCCGGTAAGCTCTCGCAAAACAGCCTCAGCCGTCTCGCCGTCCGCGCAGTTTTTCAAGCTTTCGGAAAGCTCCGTTGTCTTATCCAAAAGTTTTTTCAGGCGAAGGTTAAGGTACAGCTCATAATTTTTTACAGCCGCGCTAAGATCCTTTAAAGCCTTCTCCGTCACATTGTAACTCCCGCAAATTCTAAGAGTCTCCGAAAACGCGGTCATCTTATCAAGCAAATTCGTAACGTGCTCCCTCGCCTCGTTTTTGGAGAAAAATTCCCGCAATCTATGGGTTTGACCGTTGTGTATAAAATCCTCCGCGCCTTTTGCGAGCGTGGGAATGTTAAAAAACGGCGAAATTTCTTCTATAATCCTTGGATATACGGACGTATTCATATAAAAAACCCGACGTATATTTAAGTCATCGTATTTCGCAAGTTCGACAAGCGACAACACAACAGAATTATACCGAAAATCCCCCGGAAGCTCGAAATTTAACTCAACCTCTTCCGCTACCGAATTTTTATACTCGATTATCTTACCGAAAATATCCGTCGCCAAAGGCAAATTATCCTTTATCGATGCGCCCTCAACCCTTACAAACTCCATCGGTATCTGCGGAAAAACCCCTCTGAACCAATCGTAATTGTGGGCTTCTCCCATGGTCAGAGCCAATATATAGTCAAGCGTCTTTTGCTCCCGCTCCAACACATATATAAGATACTTTATTAACCCTTCGCTTTGCGTCCCAAAATGCCCGCAGTACTCTCCTTTTTCATCCCTTATCTCATAATTCCCATATACTAAATCAAGCCCCAATACTATTACGTTTTTCATCAAAATTTCCCCGTTTAGTCAAATTCCTTCTTTCTTTTTCTCTCTCAGCTATGCATATAAGATACGCTAAGTGCTAAAGCACTAAGCGTATCTTATATCTTTTTTGTAAAAAAGAGAGAGAGAAAAAGAAAGAAGCAAAGAAAAAGAGAGAGAGAAAAAACTTTAACAAACTCGGATTTTAAGTTTAGACGCAATATTATAAAATTACGCAAAATCCCTTATTAAAGTTTTTTTCTTTTCTTTCTTTTGTTACTTTTCTTTCTTTTCTTTTTTTACAAAAAAAGAAAAGAAAGAAAAGTAAAAAGCAGCCTATGCCTCCAACTTTTTTGCCAAGAGCTCGTTTACGGTCTGAGGATTGGCTTTGCCTTTGGAGGCTTTCATAACCTGACCCACCAAAGCGCCTATGGCTTTTTTGTTGCCGTTTTTGTAGTCTTCGACTGCCTTTTGATTTTTGGCAATAACTTCGTCGACAATGCCTTCGATGGCTTTAGTGTCCGTGATTTGAACCAAACCTTTGTCTTTTACGATTTTTTCGGGCGGGTCGGGATTTTTCCACATCTCGGCGAAAACTTGTTTGGCGATTTTGCCGGAGATAGTGCCTTTTTCAATGAGAGCTATCATTTCGCCGAGACGTTTTGCTTCAACGGGGGAGTCTTTGATGGTTATGCCGTCGGAGTTGAGGTTTTTTGAAAGATCGCCCATTATCCAGTTGGCGGCTTGTTTAGCGTCCGCGCCCGTCGCTACAACGCCGTCGAAATACTCCGCCATATCCCTTGAGCTTGTTATGATGGTCGCGTCGTATTCGGAAAGCCCGTATTCGCTTTCAAGCTGCGCCCGTCTTGCGTCGGGAAGTTCGGGCAAACTTTTTCTGTAGGCTTCGATTTCCTCTTTTGTGGTGACGATGGGGGGAAGATCGGGTTCGGGCATATATCTGTAGTCGTGCGCGTCTTCCTTGCTACGCATGGAGAGGGTAACGCCTTTTGCCGGGTCCCATGTTCTCGTTTCCTGAATGATTTTGCCGCCGTCCTCCAAGACTTCGGTCTGGCGTTCGATTTCGTAGTTTATCGCGTCTTCCAAGGCTTTGAAAGAGTTGATGTTCTTCATCTCCGTGCGGGTGCCGAGTTTCTCCTCTCCGACGGGGCGAAGCGATACGTTGATGTCGGCTCTTAGGTTGCCTTCTTCCATTCGGCAGTTCGATACGTCGATGTATTCAAGAATTGCCTTGATTTTTTCCATGTAGGCGCGGGCTTCTGCGGCGGAACGCATATCGGGTTCCGAGACTATTTCGATTAAGGGGACCCCCGTGCGGTTGTAGTCAACGTTGGAGGAAGCGGAGTCTTTGATGTTCGTGCCGGAATGTACCAGTTTTCCCGCGTCCTCCTCCATGTGTATACGGGTAAGCCCGATTTTCTTCTTTTCGCCGTCAACCAAAATTTCTACGAAACCATGTTCCGCTATGGGCAAATCGTATTGTGAGGTCTGCCAGTTCTTGGGTAAGTCGGGGTAGTAGTAATTTTTGCGGTCGAACTTGCTGTATTCGTTTATCTTGCAGTTAGTGGCAAGCCCCGCTTTTATGGCGAACTCCACCACTTTCTTGTTCACGGAGGGAAGCACCCCCGGCAGCCCCAAACATACGGGGCAGACATGGGTATTTTGCTCTGCGCCGAAAGTGGTTCTGCACCCGCAGAAAATCTTTGTGTCTGTTTTTAACTCGCTGTGAATTTCAAGTCCTATAACGGCTTCATACTGCATTACGCATCGCCTCCCGCTCTTTTGTCCTTCCAATCATGCGCCTGTTCGTAAGCGTAGGCGACGCGAAGTATCGTTTCTTCGTCCAAGGGTTTTCCGATAAGCTGCAAGCCTATGGGAAGATTTTTTGCCGTAAATCCGCAGGGTACGGAAATTCCAGGTACTCCCGCCAAATTTATGGGGACGGTATATATATCTTGCAGATACATTTGAAGCGGATCCGCCATCTCGCCAATCTTAAAAGCGGGGGTAGGAGCCGTCGGCGTCGCGATAATATCCACACTTTTGAAAGCGTCTTCAAAATCTTGCTTTATTAAGGTTCTTACTTTAAGAGCCTTTAGATAGTAAGCGTCGTAATATCCGGCGGAAAGTGCGTAGTTGCCGATCATAATGCGACGTTTGACTTCGTTGCCGAATTTTGCCGTACGGGTGTTGGTCATAAGCGAAACAATATCTTCGCCGTCTACCCTTGCGCCGTAACTTACTCCGTCGTAACGCTGCAAGTTTGTCGCGGCTTCCGCAGGGGCTATCAGGTAGTATGCGGAAATGGCGTATTTCGTGTGAGGCAGCGAGATGTCTACAACCTCCGCACCCATAGCCTTCAAAGCGTCAATCGCGCCGCGCACGGATTTTTCCGTTTCAGCATCCATGCCGTCCGCAAAATATTCCTTCGGACAGCCGATTTTTAAGCCTTTAACGTCTTTAGTAAGGGACTTTGTAAAGTCCGGAACGGCTTTTTTGCTTGACGTTGAATCCATCTCGTCGTGACCCGCTATAATGTTTAAAATATTCGCAGCGTCGGTTACGTCGCGAGTTATGGGACCGATTTGGTCTAAAGAAGACGCGTAAGCGACAAGCCCGTAACGTGAAACTCTGCCGTAAGTCGGTTTTAACCCAACCACGCCGCAAAAAGACGCGGGCTGACGAATGGAACCGCCGGTATCAGAGCCGAGCGCCCAATAAGCGGAGCCTGCCGCCACCGCCGCCGCGCTGCCGCCGGAGCTTCCACCCGGCACTCTCTCCAAATCCCACGGGTTATGGGTGGTTTTATAAGCGGAGTTTTCCGTTGAACCGCCCATTGCAAATTCGTCCATGTTAGCTTTGCCCAAAAAGGCGTAATTTGCGGCAGTCAGTTTGTCAATGACCGTGGCGTTATATGGCGGGACAAAATTTTCCAATATCTTAGAGGCGCAGGTTGTCTTTACGCCTTTTGTGCAGATATTGTCCTTAATCGCTCCGGGGATTCCCTCCAAAAATCCGATTTCTTCCCCTTTTGCGATTTTTTCGTCAGTCTTTTTCGCCGCGTTAAGAGCCTTTTCGCTTTCAACGTCCAAGTATGCGCCGACTTTGCCTTCCGTTTCTTCCAAACGGGAAACGACGGCTTGCGCAACTTCGGCGGCTTTTATTTCCTTATTTACGATTTTATCATGAAGACTGTGAACCGTTTCAAAATAAAGCTTCACTGTTTCCCCTCCTTACGATTCTTCCAAAACTCTGGGCACTTTAAAATATCCGTCCTCTTCCTCGGGGGCGTTGGAGAGCGCAAGCTCGCGGCTCAGAGACTCTTTGGGAACGTCTTCTCTAAACACATTCTCCATAGGAAGCGCGTAAGTAGTGGGCGGCGTATTTTTAGTATCTACGCTCGTTAAAATATCCATATAGGAAATAATCTTATCAAGTTCCTCTTGATAGGACTCGGTTTCGCTCGCCTCCACCCTTAACCTTGACAGGGAAGCGACGTGCAAAATGTCCTCCTTGGTAACTTTCATGATTTCACCAACCTTAAAATATATCTTTCGATACTTCGCCACAGTCTTTGCAACGGCGAAGTACAAAGTAAAAATTTTTCACATTGCATATATTATCATATTTCATTGAAACTTACCAATTTTTTTGTCGAAATAATGCAATGGTGAGGCGAAGTTTTGCCCTGCAAAAACTTTTGTAGGGTAGACAAAGCAAAAAGCGCGGAGAAAATCGACGGGACGATTGCCCCAACCAATTTTCTCCGCGCTATTCCCTGTGGAAATGATACGCGCGATTTTTATTTTATGACAAATTTTTTACCATTTCCAATCTTTTTCCGTCATATAGTGCTGAGTAACTTCCATTGCGTGCTGACGCGCCTCTTCCTGCGAGATTTCTCGGCCGTTAAGATAATATCTGTTGCTTTTGCCGAAACCGCCGCAAGCGAAATACACTGTTGCTTTTATTCCGACTGTTGCCCAACCTTTTTCAATTTCCGCATTATGAATTCCAAACGACCACGCGATACGTTCCGGGCCGTAACGGTCTGTCGAGCCGTTCAAGCTGTTAAGAAAGCGACTGTCGTTTGACGTTTGCTCCGCATTGCCGCCCGCCACTTGTTCAAGTTCTTCATCGCTCAACTTATTAAGTTCAAGATTGATTTTTTTGAGAATTTCTTCACGATTTGCCATTTTCAACATCTCCTTAATTTCACATCATATAAGGGATTTCATCCATTCTTGCTGTACTTTATATTCAGAAAAAACGAAAAATGTTGCATGGTTTTTGAAAAAATTTTCGAAAATTTTCTTTCGTATGTTTGAGGGATAAACCTACCATACTCATGGGAATCAGGGGTTTCTTTGGCTGTCGAGGATTTGCCACGCTTGACCGTTAGTAATGCGCCTGCCTTGGTACATATAGAGATTGTCTTCTAATGGGTCGCTTTTGTAAGTCATTTCGATTCCGTATTGGGCGAACATATTTTTTAGATCTCCCACCACTGTATCCCAGTTTTTTAAACAATACACCATCGTATCCAGGCTCTCGGGATCCAGTTTTTCAAAGCCCGGCATTTGCCTTTCGTACGCTTGACGCATATCTTTATAACTATCCCCGCAATGACCTCCGGCTACCTGCTCAAGTTCCTCATTGGTGAGTTTGTGTTCTTTATCGAGTTGCATTACAATCATCCTTTCAAATTGTTTGCCCAAAGGCTTTAATTTTTTCTTTCTGTATCTTTATACGCTTGAAAACGAAAAATGTTACATAATTTTTGAAAAAATGGAATTATATTTCACTTAGCCGCTTTCCTCAATCTGTTCATCACAGCGACTCCGATGCCTTTTTCCTCTACGACTTCCGCTAAAATCAATTCTATGTTGGGCAAAAAGTCAAAGTACGCCAATCCTTCATATAAATTCGCCGCTATTTCTTCCATATTCCCCTGTTGCCCGTAACAGAATATATTTTCATCGGGCAAAATTTTCGAAAGTTTTTCCGCTACCGTTCGGCTTACCAATGCGCCAACGGTATTTTTTTTTGCAAAATCTACGCTCTCAAAGTCTTCCGCTCGCATAAGTCGAACCTTGGCTTTGGGCGCATAATGACGGTATTTCATTCCCGGCGCTTTGGGTTTTTCGTCTTTGCCGACGGCTCCCGCCGCATAAATCGTCTCTCCCAAACAATCTTCAAGCATTTCCGCCGTTATGGCTCCCGGACGCAATACGGTATTTGTCCCAACGTCAAAAATAGTGGACTCAAGCCCTGTTTCGGAGCTATCACCGTCAATGATAAGCGAAATCTTTCCATTCATATCCTCATACACCATTTTTGCCGAGGTGGGGCTGGGTCTTCCCGACAAATTCGCCGATGGCGCGGCGATTGGCGCGCCCGCTAATCTTATCAATTCCCTTGCCGCATCGTGCTTTGGGATCCTCACCCCCACAGTCGTAAGACCGCAGGTTACTTCCATGGGCACGTTTTCTTTTTTGGGCAATATCAATGTGATAGGTCCCGGCGAAAATTTTTCGAACAATCGCAACGCCTTATCGTCCAAAACCGCCACACTCTTAGCCATTTCAATGTCGAAAGCGTGCAATATCAGCGGATTGTCTTTTGGTCTGCCCTTTGCCTCATAAATCTTACCAATGGCGCAAACGTTATCAAAAAGCGCTCCCAACCCGTAAACCGTCTCGGTTGGAAACGCCACAATCTCCCCCTCTTTTAAGAGCTTCGCCCCTAAAGCCGCGCCATCCTTTATCACCAACGTTTTCATTTTCTCACTCCGCTTATTACCCTTTCAATGCCGGCTAAATCTTTGTACGTCTGTATATCGACAAAATTGCCGTCCGCCATCAACTGTTTTACCGCATCCGCTTCGTCGTAACCTAATTCCATATAAATTGCGCCGTTCGGCTTGAGGAAATCAGGCGCGGTTTTTACTATTTCCCTGTAAAAATCAAGCCCGTCCGCGCCGCCGTCCAACGCTATAGCAGGTTCAAAGTCAAACACGTCCGGTTCTAAGTTTTTTAAATCTTGAGTCGGTATATAGGGCGGATTTACGGTTATCAAATCGAATACGCCCGTTATATTCTTAAATAGGTCGCTTTCCACAACAACGGCTCTGCTAAAAACTTTAAACGACGATAGATTGTTTTCCGCGACGGCTAAAGCGGATTTTGATATATCCGCAATCGTTCCCTTTGAGTTTAACAGCTCCGTTAAAAGAGTTATCCCTATAATCCCGCTTCCCGCGCATAAATCCAAAAAGGTTATCGCGGCATCTTTAGGATAAGCGTTTAACACAGCTTCCACCAGCGTTTCCGTATCGGGTCGCGGTATAAGCACGCTTTCGTTTACATAAAATTTTCGCCCGTAAAATTCCTTTTCGCTTACAAGATAAGCTATAGGTTCTCTTTTCTTGCGTCTTTCAAGCAGGGTATCGTATTTTTTCAACACCTCAAACGATAAATGTTCGTCGGAATGTGCGATAAAATAAGCGGGCGGTTTTTTTAAAAGGTAAGACAACAAAACGGAAGCGTCTATATGCGCCTCCTTAACCCCCGCGTTGGTTAAAAGTTTTACGCCAAAAGCTATCGCGTCCTTGATAAACATAGGTTTCACCTTCACTTAACAAAATTAAACTCTACAAAAAATGCAACCCATATAGGTTGCATTAATGAAAACTTTATGATAAAATGCGATTAAGCGGTTTGCTAACGATGGTCTTAAAGCCCCCGAAAGGGGGTGAAGCTTATGAATAAGTACGATTTCATGTACTTATTGACGGTGACGTTAATAACGATCATAATTCTGCTTATTAAAAGTGAATAGCCGTCGCTGAGCTAAAGACGACGGCTTCTAACCTGATATGCAAACTATTGGGGGCGGGTTATCGTTAAATCGCCCAAAGCCTCGCCTCCCAAGCGGGGCTTTTTACTATCTTTATAATACCATTTTTTACGCAACATTTCAACAAAAATTTTTTCACAATCAATGCTCCTATTTTCAAAAAATCCTTGCCTTTTTTGTGTTTTTTTGAGATAATACACTTTGACTTTTTGATTTTATGCTATGGCAAAGGACAAAAATTTTTGTTTAACTTTGTTTTCCCCGCCCGAAGGGCGGGGAAAACAAACTGCAAAATTTATCATCGTTTGCCATAGGTTTTAGGAGAATTCTATGGCTGAAGAAACGAGTAAATTTCAAAATTACACGGCGCTTCTTTCAACGCTGTTCATTATCTCGCAGCACGGAAGAAAATTCGACCCGAACGTTATTTGGGAAGCTAATCAAGATATTGTGGATGCGGATTTCGACCTCTCTAAGGTGGAGCCTATTTTAAAGGAATTTAAATTTGTAGCCGAAGAGCCGCATCACACCTTTGAAGAGCTGAAAAACATACCGCTTCCCGCCGTCGTGCAATTTAAAAACGGCAATTACAGCGTGCTTGGCGTAAACAACGACGAGACGGTTTATGTGATAAACCCGTTGACCAGCGTGCCTATCGCGCTTTCCTCCGAAAAGTTTAGGGAAGTGTGGAGCGGCAAGGTTTACATCGTCAAACCTAAAATGACAATAGCCGAATTTGCCAAACGCTATAACTTGGAATGGTTCTTAGAGATAATAATCCACTACAAGAAGTATTTTATAGAAGTCTTGGCGGCGACCTTCTTTATACAGCTTATGGGACTGTTGATGCCACTTTTTACCCAAGTGGTTATAGATAAGGTCATTTCAAATTCGGGTCTTAGCACACTTACGGTTTTAGGCGTGTCCATGCTGCTCATGATTGCGGTAGGCAACGCATTAACAGGCGTTAAGACCTACGTTATGAACTATACCACCAACAAATTGGACGCGATTTTAGGCACAAGGTTATTTCGGCATCTTATATCGCTGCCCGCCAATTATTACGAGCACCGAAAAGTCGGCGAAACAATGTTCCGTATAAATTCATTGACGGGTATTCGCGAATTTTTAACGGGACGAAGTCTCACCACCATATTGGACGTTTTCTTCTCGGTGGTATTCGTCGCTGTTATGTTCTATTACAGCGTGACGTTGACTTTGATTTCCCTCATCATAGTGCCGATGTTCTTGGGGCAAGCCTTTTTGGCCTTTCCCATATTCTGGAAAAAGGTGCAGATGTCAAACAACGCCAACATGGTGCGTCGCGCCTTCTTAACGGAAGCGGTCACGGGTATGCAAACGGTAAAAGCGTTAGCCGTCGAGCCGCAATTTATAAAGAAGTGGGAAAAATTCGTGGCGCGTCACGTTGCGTTAGCCTTCGACCTCTTGCGTTTTAACCTTATCGTCACCAGCGGCAACGGCTTAATACGTTCAATATCGGGGCTCTTAATCCTGTGGTTCGGCGGTTACATGGTTATGAACGGCGAATTTACTTTGGGACAGCTCATAGCTTACCAGATGATTTCCGCGCAAGCCATAGGACCTCTCACAACTCTTCTCACCATGTGGCCTGAAGTGCAACAGGCGGGCATGGGACTCGTGATGCTGGGAGACATTATCCACTCTAAAAGAGAGCCTGTGCTTGAGCCGTCGCCTCGCGGACTCCCCGCGATTCGCGGCGATATTGAGGTCGAACATCTATACTTTAGGTATCGCCCCGATCTTCCCTTTGCCCTTGAAGACGTGTCCTTCTCCATAAAAGCGGGCGAAAAGGTCGGCATCGTCGGGCGATCGGGTTCCGGCAAATCGACTTTGGCAAGCCTTCTGCAAAAGATTTACTTCCCTGACGACGGTACCATAACGGTTGACGGGGCTGATCTTAAACTTGCGGATTTCAAGTGGCTCCGCCATCAGATGGGAGTTGTCATGCAGGACAACTACTTATTCGACGGCAGCATAAGGGACAACATAGCGGCGGGTTTCCCCGCGGCTCCCATGACTACCGTTATAGACGCGGCGAAAATCGCGGGCGCTCACGAATTTATATTGGAGCTTGACGAAGGTTACGATACAAAGGTCGGCGAGCGCGGCGCGGGACTCTCGGGCGGTCAACGTCAGAGAGTGGCTATAGCGAGAGCGCTCCTCACAAACCCAAAGATATTGATTTTCGACGAGGCGACGAGCGCGCTTGACTACGAAAGCGGACGCGTCGTCATGAAGAATTTGGAGAACATCGCGGGGACGCGCACCATGATTATCATAGCCCACAGGCTTGTCACCGTGGAAAAATGCGATAAGATAATAGTATTGGACCACGGCAAGATCGCCGAAATGGGAAATCATGCGGAACTTCTCGCCAAAGGCGGCATATACGCTAAACTATACGAGATTCAAGGGGTGAAGAAATGAGCGACAACGAAAAGGAAAACAAGAATACCGAACGGGGTGAACAGGGAGGACAGAGCGCGCAAGGCGGACAGAACGAACAGGGAAGACAAGATAAACAAGGCGGACAGGGAGTACAGGGCGAAAAAAAGGAAAGCCGCGGGCTTATAGCCATCGCCAGAAATTATCTGGATACGGGCAAGAAGGAAGAGGAAACGGAGTTTTTAGCCTCTATCTTGGAAGTTACCGAAACGCCGCCTTCTCCCGTAGGGCGCATGGTGCTTTGGACGATTATCGCCTTTTTGATAATCGGGTTTGCGTGGCTCTTTATCGGCGAAGTCGATGAAGTTGCAGTGGCAAGAGGCGAAATCTCGCCTACCGACGGGGTTAAAATCGTGCAAAGTCCCAATAAAGGCGTTGTAAAGGATATATTGGTAAAAGAGGGCGCTCATGTAGAGAAAGGCGACGTGCTTGTACTCTTGGACACCACCAAGACCCAAGCGGACGTGGACGCGTTAAAGAAGCAAGTGGCGTTCTTCACACTTACCATGAACCGTCTTCAAGCCGAGATGAACGACGCGCCCTTTGTTATCCCTCAGGACGATCTCTTAGACCCTAAGGATATTTCGGCGCAAAAATCATTATACGACAGCAGACGGTTGAAACTCGATACGGACAAGCGCAGAATTGAAACCGTCATAGCTCAGCAACAGGCGGCGATACAGTCTAGCCGCGCAACTCAAGAAAAATATAACGCCCTCCTTGCG
>JAFXOC010000294.1 GCA_017529085.1 Selenomonadaceae bacterium
AACCGAACGCCATGCCGCCTACGCTGCTCGTGTCCGTCATGTAGTAGATGCCAAATCCCGTTACAATCTCTATCGCAACCAAAACGTAAATCATGGCGTACGCGCCTCTTGCCAATGGGTTCCTCAAAAACGGCCTATGCTCGAATTTTAGGAACATATAGTGCATGGCCACTTCTATGGAATTCTTGTAAAAGTACCCTTTCCAGAAATGCGGGAACAGCCTGTCCCCTCGGTTTATGATAAACCCGTATATCCTAAGGATAAAGGAAGCTGTGAAGATATAGGCGAACAGGAAGTGAATGTTGCGTATCCAGTCAAGGCTCATCCAGCTTGTGGTCGGTTCCACCGAATAAGTAAGGTACGGAGTGGTGATAAGGAGCCCCGTGATAAAAAGCACCGTGATAGATACCACCATTATCCAATGGAAAATGCGAAGGAAGGGACTAAAGATATAATAAACCTTCCGTTTCTCTTCTTTCTTGATTTCGTCGTCCATGTTCCGCGCCCCCCCTTATTTTTCAATGCGAGTGCCGCTATATGGATCTGTGGTGACGACGCTTATCTTTTCGCCCTTGGTGTTGTACATATGCGTCGCGCAAGCCATACAGGGGTCGAAGGAACGGATAACTTTGGCTATTTCAAGCGGTTTATCGGGAATAGCCACATGAGTCTCCATCATAGCCTTTTCATAAGCGCCCTGACCCGCCTGGTCGTCTCTGGGGCAAGCGTTCCACGTGGTAGGCACGACGCACTGATAATTCTTCGTCTTGCCGTCCTCAATCTTTATCCAGTGAGAGAGCGCGCCTCTCGGAGCTTCGTAGAGACCTACGCCCATAGCGGATTTCGGCCATGTCGCGGGATCAAAGCGGTCCATGTTCGCAACGTCCGTATCGCCGCTTTTGATGTTTTCAATGAGCTTATCAAAGAAGAACTTGTTGATCTCGGCGTTAAGCTGGCAATCCAACGCTCTTGCCGCCGTGCGCCCCACCATCGTGGGAAGCCATACTTCAGGCGCAACGCCCAATAAATTGGTAACGGCTTGAATCTGGTTCAACATGAACTGTTCCGCCCATGTAGGCTGCCCCAAAAGTCCCTTTTGCGCCTTCGTATATATAATGATATATCTCGCCAAAGGTCCGACCTCTGCGAGCTTGCCTCTCCATTTCGGAGTTTTCAGCCAAGAATACTTGCCCTTCTCGTTTAAAGCCTTCCATTCGGTAGGCGTGCCGTCCTTAGGTCCGGTATATTTGGCTTCCGTCTGACCGTCCCACGGATGAAGTTTGTCGCTGTCGCTCTTCTCGTACTTGTACCACGCGTGTTCGACGCTTTCCGTAAAGACTTCGGGATCTTCCATATCCTTCGCGGTGATCTCGAAGAATTTCGCGTTCGCCACTCCTTTGCCGAAGTCCTCCACAACGCCGTTGCAACGGATAAGCAAATTCTTAAAGAAGCCGCCGGAACTCTTTTCGCTCGTCCCCGCGTAATCTTCCATCGGATATGCGCCGTAGCCTAAGACGCGCTCTTTCGCCATACCGCCGCCGTCAATGCGTCCCGCTTTTACGTAAATATTTCCGATAGCGAGTAAATCCGGCAAATAGTAGTAATTGACAAGCGTCCGACCCATATTTATGGCTCTGTCCACAATATCGAGCCGCGCCGTATTAATGGGCGCGTTGCCGTCGGTCAATGAAATCGAACAGGGCATACCGCCGACGACGTAATGAGGATGCGGATTTTTGCCGCCGAACACCACATGAGGCGTTACAAGCTCCCTCTGTTTGTCGAGCATTTCCAGATAATGCGCCACAGCCAAAAGATGAACTTCGGGCGGAAGCAGTTTATAATCCGGATGATCCCACCATTGCGCCGAGAAAATCCCAAGCTGACCGCTTTCAACTATAGCCTTTACTTTATCCTTTACCGCCGCGAAATACTGCGGAGTCGCCGCGGGGAAATCATGCGGATAAGCCTCGGTATTCCATTTGGACGTAGGTCCCGCCAAATTCACTTTATAAGCGTTAAGTATTGTCGTTTGCAAATTCGCCGTAGCTATCGGGTCGGCATTCAACGCCTCAACCGGGCTTACCCAATCAAGCGCGTGCAGATGATAAAAATGCACGATATGATCCTGCACCGTGAGCGTCGCCGCCATGATATTTCTTATATAGTTGGCGTTCTTGGGTATCTTTATCCCCAACGCGTCCTCAACGGCTCTCACCGACGCCAACGCGTGCGCCGTGGTGCAAACGCCGCAAATCCTCTGTATATACGCCCAAACGTCCCTTGGGTCCCTATCCTTCATTATTATCTCTAATCCGCGCCACGCCGTCCCCGACGACAACGCGTCCGTGACCTTCCCCGAGGCTTCGTCCACCTGCGCCTCTACCCGCAAATGTCCCTCTATCCTCGTTATAGGGTCAACTACAACATGCTTCATGCGTCTTTTCCCCCTTTTGTTGCTTTGTTGGGGCTTCGCCCCAAACCCCACCAAAGGGCGCTGCCCTCTGGACTCCTGCCAAAGGGCATTGCCCTCT
>JAFXOC010000295.1 GCA_017529085.1 Selenomonadaceae bacterium
AGATAATAATCGGAAAAATACTCTTTTATCATGTACCCCTTATAACCGCAACAGATGATAAAATCGTTGTACCCGTAGTGAGAATATATCTTCATTATATGCCACAAAATGGGCTGCTCACCTATGGTAACCATAGGTTTAGGGCGCAAATAACTTTCTTCGCTGATACGGGTACCAAACCCGCCCGCCAAAATAACAATTTTCACAATTTCACGTCTCCGTAAAAATAAAATTCATTTCAGGCAACCTTTAAATTTCTCCTTACTTCCCGCCCCTTCAATAATATTCGTTGAACAAACGCTCTTTATCATGAATAAGTATGCCCACCTGCAAAGGAATATCCATATAATTTTCACCGTATTCCTGCATAAGCAACTTGTCGTATTTGTTAGGGACAGCAAATGTTTTATCCTCAAAGCGCATATCTTTTATGGGAAAGTAATCCGCAGCATCCCAAATTTTGCTGTCAAACGGTCTGCTCCGCCCATGGAACAATCCCCAATAAGAAATACGAGCTGCCATGTTTAAGCCGTAGCCAACCCGTCCTCCCGTTTGTATTAAATCTTCCAAGGGCGTATCTATTGTGCAGTCGATGTCGTCGGAAAACTCGATTTTGTTTTGCAGTTGATACACACGATTTAGCACCTCATCGTTATAACGCTCAACTGTCCAAGACTTATCATAAAAATATATAGGACAAATATCAGCAATCGGTAAATTTTCATGTATATTTGACGCGCCTAAATTATAAAAAAGCGTACACCAACCAAAACCATGAAGCGCCAGATACTGCTTATGGCTACCTTTGTCTTCGTAGCGATTTCCGTCAGTATCGGTGACTACTTCAAGATCATTTTCAAGATTTCTAAAAAACAGATCTATATCCGTAGCTTCCAATGCATAATCGAGGAATTTTTTATAATCCTTGCTCAAAAGAGCAAAATCAATATCATCGTCCCACGGGATAAAACCGCCGTGTCTTGCCGCTCCTAACAAACTGCCAGTCGTTAGCGGCGCGCTTATGCCAAGTTCAGTATTCAAACGTTGTACGAATTGATAAGCTAAGTCAAGTTTCCATAACTGGTGTTTACGGACATTTCCCGTAGCCGGCAACAGTTCATTTGCCGAAACACCGTTTAAGACATTTTGTATCTGTTCTCTGTAATAGCCGGCTCGATTTACCTTGGTGTGTCTGACGACATAGTCAAGCTGATTCTTGTAAATTTCCGATATACATTCTTGACGACCGATATTGTCTTGACGTTGCATAAATTCGTCCGCCGTCGAATAATACTTCTTTATATCCTGCCATATCCAACAGTTGTCTATACCATGCTTTCTCAGTTTATTTACAACCGAATAAGTCATAAATACGTTTCTAAAAATTGCCACAACGAACTCGTATTTATTTAAGTCCATATCCTTTAGACAATCCGGCGACAATATGTCAATACCGTTAAATTTCGCGCCTTGTTTTTGGCGGTCGCTGTCAATGTAACAAAATATCAAATTATCACCAAAAAAGTCATACGCCTCTTGTCCATCGCGCCCTGTCCCCCACACGACAATCTGCTTCAATCAACTCACCCAAACTTTCGCAAATAAAATCAATTACATTTTTCCATAACAAAAAAACAACCCCGTTATAAACTTTCGCTAAAAGTTAATTATCATAAGGGTTCGCTTGTATCTCAACAGAGATTTCGCTCCGCATAAAGCCGCGGTCTTGGCGTACAAGATGATTTCTCAAGAAAACGCCGTTTATTGCCTTACGATATAAAAATATCGCCATATATGAAACATTTTTCTTACGACGCAGGCA
>JAFXOC010000296.1 GCA_017529085.1 Selenomonadaceae bacterium
GCCGCCCGCTATGACGTAAACAGCCGTAAGCACCGCCATCAAAATAATGCAAACAGAATAGTCCAAGTTAAACGCCATGCCAAAAAGTCTGGAAAGTCCGTTGTAAAGGGAAGCTGTATAAGGAATCATAAATATAAAAATAATGATTGCAGCGCCAATCTTTAGCCAAACGGAGCCAAAACGGGACATAAAAAATTGCGGCAAGGTAGCGGACGAGAGATGCCTTGTCATAATGCGCGTACGTCTACCAAGTAAAAACCAAGCTAAAAGCGAACCGATAAGCGCATTGCCAATACCTGCCCAAGTCGCGGCGATACCGTACTTCCAGCCGAATTGTCCCGCATATCCTACAAACACAACGGCGGAAAAATAAGAGGTGCCGTAAGCAAATGCTGTGAGCCATGCGCCAACGTTTCTGCCTCCAAGCACAAAACCTTCAACGTCTTTAGCGTGTTTGCGGCAGTAAAAGCCAATGCCTAAAAGCACCGAAAAATACAAAACCAACAGTAAAATTTTCATGAGTTCACACCTTTAGTAATGATTTTTGCAAAAAAAAATGGTGCGAATGGCGCGATTCGAACGCGCGACCTACTGCTTAGGAGGCAGTTGCTCTATCCTGCTGAGCTACATCCGCACACTCTTATAATAGCATAAAATTTTACTTTGTTCAATGAAAATTTCAATTTACAGAGCGAAAATCACAATGATGTGTTACTATTCACAGTTGCGGACTCTCCTCCCTGCCGCTTCGCGGCTTTCCCTCCTCTGGTAGGAGGGCTTTTTTCAGCTATCTTCAAAGGTTTCCTCTTAGTGCCCCCTCCTAGAGGGGGGTAGGGGGGGAGATTCCGTGAATAGTAACAATAATGTATAGAATACCATAGATTATACCACAAAAAAACTGCCGCGCAATCGCGCGACAGTTTTTTTTGTGCTTATTTCATTTGCGCCGCAACTTCCGCCGCAAAATCCTCTTGTTTCTTTTCAATTCCCTCGCCTAATTGGTAGCGAGTGAAACGTTTTACGGTATTTTTGCCTAAAACGTCTTTGATGGTTTTATCGGGGTCTTTTACGAAAACCTGCTCTACAAGGCAAACTTCCTTGTAGTATTTGTTAATGCGCCCCATAACCATTTTATCGACGATATTGGCGGGTTTGCCCTCTTCAAGAGCTTGTTTCTTCAAAACTTCCTTTTCATGCTCTAAAGCCGTCGCGTCTACGCCATTTCTGTCAATAGCCATGGGAGACGCCGCCGCAATTTGCATTGCAACGTCTTTACCCAATGTTTCATCGCCGCCGGAGAGTTCAAGCAAAACGCCGATTTTACCGCCCATGTGGATATATGTGGCGATTAGACCGTCGGTTTCATAACGCTCAAAACGGCGGAGAGAAATCTTCTCTCCTATGGTAGCGGTAGCTTCGGTAATAATATCCTGTACGGTTTTACCGTCCAAAGAACTTGCGTTTAACGCGTCAACGTCTTTGGGATTGGTATCGGCGATATGTTTTGCAATCTTCGCCTCAAGCGCGCGGAACTGTTCGTTGCCCGCTGCAAAATCAGTCTCGCAGTTAATTTCAAGCAAAACGCCAACTTTGCCGTCGTCCGATACATAAGCCGCTACAGCGCCTTCCGCCGCTATGCGGCCGGCCTTCTTCGCCGCTTTGGATATGCCTTTTTCTCTCAACCAATCAACGGCTTTATCCATATCTCCGTTAGTTTCCGTCAGAGCTTTTTTACAATCCATCATTCCTGCGCCGGTCTTTTCACGCAGTTCTTTAACCATCGTTGCCGATATAGCTGCCATTCAAGTTCCTCCATTTTCAATAAAAGTTTTTTATTCGGCTTCAGCTTCTTCAACCGCAGTATCCTCGCCGCCTCTGCCCTCGATTACGGCGTCTGCCATGCGAGCCGTTAAGAGGCGCACCGCGCGAATAGCGTCGTCGTTGCCGGGGATTACGTAGTCGATTTCATCGGGATCGCAGTTCGTGTCAACGATGCCCACGATAGGAATGTGGAGTTTACGAGCTTCCGCAACCGCTATGCGTTCTTTCTTCGGATCCACAACAAAGAGAGCGCCGGGGAGTCTCTTCATTTCTTTAATGCCGCCTAAATATTTTTCAAGGCGTTCCATTTCGTGACGAAGCCCCATTACCTCTTTTTTTGTGAGTACGTCAAAAGTGCCGTCCTCTTCCATTCTCTCAAGTTCCTTTAACCGAAATACGCGCTTTTGGATGGTGAAGAAATTCGTCATCATGCCGCCCAGCCAGCGCTCGTTCACATAGAACATACCGGCGCGAAGAGCTTCCTCTTTAACAGCGTCCTGAGCCTGTTTTTTTGTGCCGACAAACAAAACGGATTTTCCTTCTTCAGCTACGCCGCGAAGGAAATTATACGCTTCGTCAACCTTTTTTACGGTTTTCTGTAGGTCGATAATGTAAATTCCGTTGCGCTCGGTGAAGATGTAACGAGCCATTTTGGGGTTCCAGCGACGGGTCTGATGTCCAAAGTGAACGCCCGCCTCCAAGAGTTGTTTCATAGAAATCATTGCCATAAAAATACCTCCCGTTAAACTTCCGCGCCATCCGCTATCACAGGAAATTTGGCGCGTGATTAATAGTGAACGACAATAATATTTTCGTTTACCTTTTTCCCCTCCCTTTGGACGGGGAAAAAACAAAATTTAACGTCGTTGATTAACACCTGTGGATTATATCACACTAAAAAATTTTTTGCAAACGCTAAAGGGGTAAAAATTCCAAAAAAGTGCAAAAAAGGTACAAAATTCAACAAAAAAGACGCGCCAAAACGCGTCTTTTTATCGTAAAGCCCAATATTCAGTTCGCAAATATATACTTAAAAGCTTCCTCGGCGGTTTCTACGGGGTGGATTTCAAGTCCTAAATGTTCTTTTGGAATATCCTTTTCATTTTCTTTAGGGATAATCATGACTTTCATGCCCGCTTGTTTTGCGCCATAGGCTTTTTCAAATACGCCGCCAACGGGTCGAACCCTACCTTGAAGTGAAATTTCTCCCGTTACCGCCACGTTTTGACGAATCTTTCTGCCCGTTACCGCGCTGACTATAACGGCTAAAATCGCCGCTCCCGCGCTGGGACCGTCGATGTTGCCGCCGCCTATTACGTTAATGTGCAAATCGTAATCGGAAAGTTCTTTTCCCGTAAGCGCGCGCATGACGGAAGCTGCGTTAAACACCGAATCTTTTGCCATACTGCCCGCCGTTTCGTTAAACCGCACCGTGCCTTTGCCTTTTTCCGCAGCGGGGAATGATACGGCTTCAATTTCAATGGCAGAACCTAAGAATCC
>JAFXOC010000297.1 GCA_017529085.1 Selenomonadaceae bacterium
GTGCTGCGTAAAAGTCAAGACTATACGGAGCTAAAGAAATCTTACGTTATTTTTATCTGTACCTTTGACCCTTTTCCTAAAAACAAGTTAAAACTTTACACGTTTACCAATCGTTGCCATGAAAAAAGCGATTTAGACTTGGGAGACGATGCGGTTAAAATATTTTTAAACACTAAAGGAAATTTCGGAAAAGTGGACAATGATATAGACAAATTTTTAGCCTACATTGACGGTAAAGCCGCCGAGGGTAAATTCACAAAAGATATCGCCGCCGAAGCGGAGAGAATAAAACAACATAAAGAAACGAGGTTGGAGTATATGACTTTAATGGCAGAATTGCAAGACCAGAGAAGAGAAGGAGAAAACAGCGGTCGTATAAAGAACATAATAAACAATGTTCGTTCACTTATGAAAAAGAAAGGCTGGTCTTTAGATGAAGCGTTTGACGTTTTGGATGTTTCGCCGAAAGATCGCGCCGCCGCAATTGCGGGACTTTGACCCTTTACGTTCAGGAGAAGTGTCGTAAAGCCGCCGAGGGTAAATTCACAAAAGATATCGCCGCCGAAGCGGAGAGAATAAAACAACATAAAGAAACGAGGTTTTCCTTTTCGACAACAAAACCAAAAAAAATTTAAGTAAATTCCATAAACTTACGATATTATATTCAGAAATGATAAAAATGCTTTCCCTTGCCACGGATTGGACAAGACAGAATCGGGATGATTCGATTTGGGGAGAGATTTATTCGTCCAAGACGAGGTTAAAAGGAGAAGTGATATATTATGATGCGTTCAGTATTTGCCGGTGTTTCAGGTCTTAAAAATCATCAGACCAGAATGGATGTTATCGGCAACAATATTTCAAACGTCAATACTACCGGCTTTAAATCTAGTCGCGTAACCTTCGTGGACACTCTTTCTCAGACAATGAGCGGCGCGGCGTCGCCTAAAACGAATATCGGCGGTACCAACCCCAAACAGGTTGGTTTAGGTTCGAGTGTTGGCAGCATCGACCTTATGTTCCAAGATGGTTCTGTGCAATCTACGGGTAAGAATACCGACCTTTGCATAACGGGCAACGGCTTGTTCGTTGTAAAGAACGGCAACGAAAAATATTACACCCGTGACGGCGCCTTTGAATTCGACGCAGAAGGAAACTACGTGCTTCCGGGCAGCGGACTTTTTGTTCAAGGCTGGATGGGTAAGGACGGCGTGGTTGATACCACAACATCCCCCGGAAACATAACCGTTGCGGCTGGCAAATCTATGTCGGCGAAACCTACCGATTTGGTAAGCTATGCCAACAATTTAAACGCCAGTATACCGATGGTAACCGAGTTAGTGCAGGAGGATGATCAAGGGATTCCACAGTCGGTTGATGATGTCACAGCAACTTCAGACAAGCCTGTAACTGTAACCTTAAGCGATGGTTCAACTATTATACAAACAAACGGTACATATCATAAGGGTAACAGTATGCCGATTACTACTACTGTAAATATATATGACAGCTTAGGCGGTACCCATGAGATTCCTCTGTATTTTGTACGTCAGGGTACAATAAGTACTGCTACCAGCAGTACAACTGCTACCGCAATTACATCGTTGGATAAGTGGGTTGTGTCTCTTGAACCGGATGCTACCAAAGCTCAGAACGCTGATTCTACTTATTCTTTTATTGAAGAAAACGGTACGGAGACTACAGTAACTATGCCGGCAGCAATGATACAATTTACAAGTTCTGGAAAACTTGTTACGGCTCCCGGTAGTTTGAGTCCGGCCCCTGATTCAAACAAGCAGGCGGAATTGGTTTATACTTTAGGTTCTATTGGCACTACAGGAACAACGCCCACAACTCCTACAACACAAAAGGTGATGATTGATTTTACTGCGCTTACCCAGTTTACAGGTAATAATACTATAAACGGCACTTCAAATGGTAATTCAGCCGGTACGTTGAAGGAAATTCAAATTGACACATCCGGCGTTATTACCGGCGTATATACAAATGGTGTACGTCAAGCGGAGGCGCAAGTTGCAATAGCGCAGTTTACTAATGCCACTGGTCTTACCAAGACGGGCAACAGTCTCTATCAAGAGTCCAACAACTCGGGTCAAGCAAACGTTAAAACCGCCGCAGATTTAGGCGTTTCCATTACGCCGAGCGCCCTTGAGATGTCAAACGTTGATATTGCGAACGAATTTGCGGATATGATCGTAACTCAGCGTGGGTTCCAGTCCAACTCCAAGATTGTAACCGTCGGCGACGAGATGCTTGAGACTATTATCAATATGAAGAGATAAGAAAAAGACGCCTTGTGTGGGCGTCTTTTTTAGAGATACCTATATGAATTTTGACTTTTACAAATATTTTAAACGAAATAAAGTGGCTACATTTCAATATATGCTGAAATGTAGCCACTTTTTAAATCTTATCTGCGTAACGCTTACGATCTTCTTTTGGAATTAGTAGAGCCTCCATCGCTTGTTGCGCTGACCATTTTGAGGTTGTCATTAAGTTACGAATAGAATTTAAACGCTCTAAATCTCTGCCTTCATTAATTCCATCGTTACGCTCTTTTATTCTAAATTCATCTATTAAATAATCTAAAGCCACACACGACATATCGCTCACTTCTCCCTTCGATTTCTTATACATCTCCATAAAACGACTATCTTTCGTCATCGCACTGAATAAATCAAAAAGTTCCTTTAAATGCTTTACCTTGCCCGGCATTGGTTGCCATTTGCCTGTCTTTCTCATTTGACTGTAATAATCCGCTAAATACCGAAAATCGCTATTAAACTTTGCTATTGTCTCATTGGACAGCCACGCAATTTCAAAGACGTTTATCTTATAATCGCTAACATAAGGGTCAAGTTCGGGCGGAATATTTTTAAAACACTCTTTTAATGTACGAGCTCCAGTCCAACGATGTTCATAGTCAAAATGTAAAATCATCGTTATTGCCGGATATAGTGGAAATTTATCACTGGCATTATCACGCTCTAAAAGCATCGCTCGGTAAAATGCGCCGTCATAGCTCATAATTCTTAGTGGCATATCGTAATCTATAGCCGTTTGATCTTCCAAACCAAAGAAAGCCATACGAATATTGCCTTGCGTCCATAGTTTCGCCACATCTCGCTCTTGCATTCGTGTTTTTAGCTCTTTGTCTTTATAAATTGAGTCTTTTTTTGCGGGTGTTAATTCTTCGGGTAAAATTAGGGTTTTGCCGTCAAGTAATAAGACATTTACGATATCCGCAAAGACATCTTCGAGTTCAAAGAGTTGTTTTTCCGTCAAATCCTTTTCTCCCACTAGCCTCACCACTTCCTTAATTGAATTATAACACATTTTTTCAATATTGAATACAAAAATTTTTAGTATGTTGTGAAGTGAATAGACATTGCAGACGAATTTGCGGATATGATTGTAACCCAGCGCGGATTCCAGTCCAACTCCAAGATTGTCACCGTAGGCGACGAGATGCTTGAGACTATTATTAATATGAAGAGATAAGTTTGAAAAAGACGCCTTGTGGGGGCGTCTTTTTTGTTGTGTTGGCGATACTTATATCGTTGA
>JAFXOC010000298.1 GCA_017529085.1 Selenomonadaceae bacterium
GGACAGCGCGCCGGAGCCCGCTTTGTCGCTCTCGTTCTTCTGAATCTTTATCTGCTCGTTTGATAGAGCGGCGCGACCGGCTTCCGAAATGTCAAGATTATAACTGGAATCAGTCTTTTCGGCGACGTTTTCTCCCTTATTCGCCGCCTTCGTTATATTAGCCATGCTTTTAGCCCGGCTTGCGCTTTGCATACTCTGCCCGTACAAGCTCGCTACGCTAGATGTAATCGGGTTCATAGAGATTCCTCCTTATCATCCTTGATTGTTTCTTTATGTAAACGAAATAAAGTTTTGTGTTTGGCTCCCCCGCCCTTCGGGCGGGGGGAGCCAAATCAAGCGCAACTATTTTTGTCGTTTACTATAAAAGGCAATCTCAAAAAGTTCGATTTTCTGATGTATCCCCGCCCCGAATGGGAGGGGATACATCTAGGACGCGTTTTTTAAATTGCCAAAAAGAAACTTTTCCTCTTCAACAATATTATCGTCTTTTCTATCAAAAACTTAACAATTTTCTTGCATTCTTTGAAATTTTTTTTATAATAATACTTGGGGCAGCGCCCCAACAAAAAATACGAGGTGAATGATGTGGCGGATGCTAAAGACCCTAATGCGGTGCAGCTTAAATATGGAATGACAAATCTTCCCACGGGGGTGCCGGGGCTTTTTTATGATTTTCGAATGGGCGCTAGGGTAAAGGTGCCGGATGGCGCGACTTGGTTTGTAAAGATAACGGATATGTTGACGGATACCGTTGTGGTAAACGCGTAGGTGGAAAACGGAGCGACGGCTGTTTCCGATTCGGCCTGCTTCACTCCTTGGCGTATCGAGGTTTTTAACGCGGATAGGAAACTTGTGTTTGCTCACGATTTTAATGTGGAAGGCAAAAACGTTGTGATAGAGCCGGGCAGTCGCCTTTTGGGGGATAACATCGCGTGGGTGCCGTACGCGCTTGAGTTTAAGCGCAGATATAAGCCTAACAAGGTGACGTTTTTGGCGCCGGCGCATTTGATAGATATGTTTAAACGCTCTTATCCCGAAATTGAATTCGGTTTAGGTTCGACGGAGCATCCGCCGGATACTTACGCGAGTTTTTATCCGGCGCAGCCTTTTCCTTCGACGGAAAAGAAGTTTTTGCCCCAATGCTGGAAGCTTAACCCGTTGCAATACGGCGCGGCGGGACCTTTGGGGATAAATCCGTTTAAAGAGATACAGCCTAAATTAATCCCCGCAAAGAACGAGCGCCCCATAAAAGAACCTTATGTGGTCATAGCTTCTATGGGGTCTGCCGAGTGCAAAATCTGGAACCATCCGACCGGCTGGCTAAATACCATCCAATTCTTGAAATCCGTCGGGTACCGCGTTCTTTGCATAGATAGGGATAAAGTCGTCGGCACGGCAAATCACTATCATTATGTGCCGTTTGGCGCGGAGGATTTCACGGGGAACATTCCCTTGGACGAGCGGCTTAATATGCTGATGCACGCGGAATTTTTCATCGGTATGTCGAGCGGTTTAAGCTGGCTGAGCTGGGCTGCCGATTGTCCGACGATTATGATATCCGGTTTTTCGCTTCCATATTATGAATACAGAAACCCGTACCGCGTAATAAACAACCACGTCTGCAGCGGCTGTTTCAACAACGCCGAGCAGGATTTTGAGCACAGCAAATTCGAATGGTGCCCAAGGTTTCAAGACGATGAGACCAAACGGTTTGAGTGTATGCGCAGCATAACGCCGGCTTATGTCATAAACACCGCGCGGCAATTAATGCGCGATTTTAACTTAGACCCTAAAGCCGGTAAAACGAGGAAAATTGGGTTTCAAGAGGTTATAGACAGGTATTAAAAACCTTACGCAGCTTACTCTCCCCCCTCCCCTTACGGGAAGGGGGGTTTTGAGTGTATAAATTAAAGTTTGGCGCAAAAAAATCCCTCCGCAAATGCGGAGGGATTTGAGTCAAATTCTATCGTAACGGTCAAAGCGGCGACGCGGTACTATTATGATGGAACGA
>JAFXOC010000299.1 GCA_017529085.1 Selenomonadaceae bacterium
CTTTCCCTTGAATATCGAGCGAACAACTTCTAAGGGTTAAATCCGGCAACATCGTAATAATACCAAAATCAACGCTGTTGCCGTTTGCAAATTTACGGTAAAGCACATATTTCCCGTCTAAAATCGGAACTGAACCGCCCTCTTCATTTTTATAACACAACACTTTTTGAGTTGAATCTATGATGTGTATGTTATCGGTATCATTTTTTGGCGGTGCTGTGTTTAAATTCAAGTACATAACCAATCCCAGTAGAATTATCGGCAAAATTATCATTGCAAACGGCAAAAGTTTTCGTGGCAAACTCGAAAATTCTTGCTTTTTATTTTTTTGGTAAATCCCAAAGGCTAAAAATAGCCAAAAAAGCCAACATGAAATTATCCCGCCGAATAAAGCCACGCACATTAGAGGATAATTTGTGAGATAATAGTCCATATCATCATCCTTCCTTATTACACATAGACAGTTAAAAGTTTAAAGCCATGTTAAAACATAGCGATCGTCATTTTTATAAACGCAATCTTTTCCTTTTTCGTCATCATCGAAAAGAGAAAATAAGCCGCCGGAAGATTTTTGCTGATATTTATATCCTCCGTATTTCTCAAAAATCTCTATCACAGAGAATACGGGAGCTTCAAATTCCTTTATTTTTTTATTATGTTCTAATTTTACGGAAACGCAAATCGGCGCATAACATTCACCTTTAGCGGCATATTCTTTTATGTTTTCGACAGTTTGCATAACGCATCTTTCCAAAACTTGCTTACATGACGGATATGCGTCCGCCATCATTTCCGCTTTCGGAATATCCTTTTCAAAATCAAAATCCTTAGAAACAGACAACATAGGTTTTTCCTCCTTTTACCTGCGCTTAGCACATTCGGGGCATAAGTGCATATTTTTATTGTGAACATATCCCCAGCCTACCGGCAATGTGCGTTCTACCTCGTTGTATTGCCCTGTATTTATTCTCGCATTTTCTATTTTGCCGCATAAATCGCATTGGGCAATCCAGAGCTGTTTTAGGCTCATCTTTCAAAACCTCCCGTTCACGTTGCACTAACACGAACCGCGATAACATCTTCCCAAGGGATTTCAGCGGCTTTTTTAGCTAAGGTGTCATCGTCCCAATCATCGGCATCAGAACCGTAATACTCCATACAATCTTCCCAATCATTGCCATCTCGCCTAAAATAATGTTCATTTATGTTCGAATAAGCTATTGTTTCTAAGCAAGGTTTATCTAAATGCCCCTCCCAAAACGCATACTCGTCGTCTATACCTTCGCTGTCTATCCACGCTATAACTCTCAAAGTGGGATTCGCTAAGATTAACGTTGAGAGTTCTTCGGCGTATTCACGGTTAAGTTCGTTTCCCGTTTTCATCTTCAAAATCTCCTCCGCTCCTTATTCTTCTCGTTTACACGCCGTTGAGCATCTTGCCGCATATTCTCATCAATACCCATAGCCTCCAACATAGAGGTAATAGCGGTTATAGTGTCCACGGCTTCTTCGGCGATAGCTTCGAGATTATCATCACTGAATTCAATTTCATTAACTGCATACCCTATCGGTGTCGGTGTACTTGTGCCATATAATATTTCAGCTTTCAACTCGTCCAATTCCTCATTTTGATTTTCTGAAACCAATCTTTGACGGTCTTTCC
>JAFXOC010000037.1 GCA_017529085.1 Selenomonadaceae bacterium
GAAGGCGTTGTGGAAGCTTTAATCGAAAACGGCATGAATTGCGCCAGGTTTAATTTTTCTCATGGCGACCACAAAAGCCATCTCAGCCGTATAAACATGGTGAGAGAAGCCGCGAAAAAGACAGGCGCCGTCATTTCCCTTATCCTTGATACGAAAGGCCCTGAAATGCGACTTGGGGATTTTTCCGACGGACCCATTTATCTCGATGCGGGACAACAATTTATCCTCACCAACGACGGCGAATTAGGCGATAAATCCCGAGTCTCCGTCAGCTATAAAAATCTTTGGCAAGAGGTTAAACCCGGCAACACTCTTCTTTTGGCGGACGGCTTGGTGGCTTTAAAAGTCGACGCTATCGAAGGCGAAAGCATAATAACCACGGTGCAAAATTCCGGCAGAATGAGCGATAAAAAGCGTATCGCCGCGCCGGGAGTCGCGCTTAACTTGCCGCCGATTTCAGCGCAAGACGAACGAGACATTATTTTTGGTTGCGAACAAGGGCTTGATTTTGTCGCCGCCTCTTTTATACAGCGCGCCGAAGACGTAAAAGCCATACGAGAACTGATAAACGCCCATAACGGCAAGATGGAAATTTTATCCAAAATAGAAAATTTAACCGGCGTTAAAAATTTCGATGAAATATTGGAAGTTTCCGACGGAATTATGGTAGCGAGAGGGGATTTGGGCGTCGAAATTCCCGCGGAAGACGTGCCGATCATCCAAAAAGAAATCGTAAAAAAATGCAACAGAGTGGGAAAACCCGTTATCGTAGCCACTCAAATGCTAGAATCCATGACGGATAATCCTCGCCCCACCCGCGCCGAAGTGTCCGACGTAGGCAACGCCGTGTTGGACGGCGCCGACGCCATTATGCTTTCGGGCGAGACCGCCAACGGCAAATATCCGGTTGAAGCCGTAGCCACAATGGCAAAAATAGCCAAGCGCATGGAAGAAGGATTAAGCTATAGGGGACTTCTCACCCAGCAAGGCATCGAAAAAGTACATTCCCGAACCCGCGCAATTGCCCATGCGACCGTTCAAATGGCGTACGAATTAGACGCAGCCGCTATCATCACCCCGTCTTTAAGCGGCTACACCACCGAAGCCGTTTCACGTTTTCGCCCCAAAGCCGCTATTATCGCTTATACTCCTAACGAAGAAGTTCTTCGAAAAGTAAACCTTCGTTGGGGGGTTTATCCGATTTTAGGCACAATGTGGGAAGGACCCGACAACGCCGGCATGATTAAAGAAGCCGCCGACGGCGCTCTCTCCCACGGATACGTCAAACCGGGCGACTACACCATAGTAACCGCCGGCATCAAAAGCGAAGAAGGCAACACAAATTCTATCAGGGTTCATGTGGTTTAATAATATTATGCCTCCCCGCCCCGAAGGGGTGGGGAGACATAATATAAAACCACACAAAAAAGCCGAGGAGAAATCCTCGGCTCAGACTGTAGACAAATATATTTAAAAATCCCTCCAAATGTGTTAAAATACATTTGGAGGGATTTTTATGTATCGTAAACAAAGTAGAGAAAATCAAAATCAAATACAGTTCGTATGTTTAGACGATTTAGTGCCTAAAGAC